>SYHM01000179.1 GCA_005799205.1 Planctomycetia bacterium
AGCCGCAGCTGACGCGCAAGCCGCAGCCGACGCGCAAGCCGCAGCCGACGCGCAAGCCGCAGCCGACGCGCAAGCCGCAGCCGACGCGCAAGCCGCAGCTGACGCGCAAGCCGCAGCTGACGCGCAAGCCGCAGCCGACGCGCAAGCCGCAGCCGACGCGCAAGCCGCAGCCGACGCGCAAGCCGCAGCCGACGCGCAAGCCGCAGCTGACGCGCAAGCCGCAGCCGACGCGAAGCGAGCAGCGGATGCGCAGGCGATCGTTGATGCACAAGCCGCAGCTGATGCACAGTCGGCGCATGCCGTCGGGCTCTCATCAACTGCGCAAAAGATGGTCGACAAGTCGAGAGCTCAACTCGAGAAGACTGTTGATCCAGCAACCGTCACACTGCTTATCAGGGGATACCAGGCTCGGCTCGAGACGGCGTCCCCAGAGATGAGGCCAGCAGTCGAGATGATTCTTGAGTCGGCGAGGGCGCGATTGACGCTGCTCGATGGCTCTTCCCAGGCGATCCCGGTGTCGCCAGCCCCTCACGGCACTCCTGCCGGGCAACTACCTCAGGCCTCGGTTTCGACCAATCAGTCGAAGTAGCGATACATCGAACGATGGATCCCGATGATCATGTCTGCCTGTGCTTTCGTGTAAGTCTTCGAAAAGTGCAGACCTATCTTGAAGTTGAAAGGCCGGCAATGGCAAGCCAGCTTTCCGACTGCTTCAGCGCTGGGACGGGGTGCCACTGGTGCGTACCGACCCTCAAACGACTCCATGAGCAGTGGCAGCGAGGCGAGCGACCGCGAGTCGACGAATCCCCAGTCCACTATGCATCGGGACGAGAGCGCTACCGAAATCCGACAAACAGCGGCTCGTGAGTTGATTGTGAGACTGAGTCTCAATACCATCACACGATGGCAGCGAGCCCGATTCGAATCCCACTCAGCCAGTTGCCGCGCGGACAGCGTGCATCGATCGAATGTTCGGCTCTCGATGCGCTCACGAATGAGCATCGATGCCTTCTCGCTGCGATGGGACTCGGCGAACAGTGCGAGGTGCGAGTCTGTCGCCCTGGGACGCCGTGCATCGTGCAGATTGATCAAACTCGGCTCGGCCTTCCTAAGGGGATTGCAGATCGAATCATGGTGACCCCGATCGAATTGACCACGCCGTGACCAGTCGCATCGCGCTGCTGGGAAACCCAAACACAGGTAAGAGCACGCTCTTCAATCGGCTGTGCGGTCTTCGAGCAAAGACCGCGAACCACCCTGGCAGCACCGTCGAACATCAGGTGGGTCGATGTGCGATCCCTCGCGGGAACGAGATCGAACTGATCGACCTCCCTGGGATCTACAGCCTCATGCTCGAGTTGCCTGAGAGCACCCTTTGCGTCGATTGCCTTGAGGGCCGCATCGGGCAAGGGCGCCCAGATGGCCTGCTCATCGTTGTTGACGCAAACAACCTGCTCCGCAACTTGCAGTTTGCCGCGAGCGCGCTTCGGCGAGGAATCCCAACCGTCGTCGCGATCAACATGATCGACCTTGCCGAGCGGCGTGGATTGATCATCGATGAAGGTGCGGCCTCCGAGTGCCTGGGGATTCCTGTCGTTGCCGTCTCTGCGCGCACTGGGCGTGGCATTGACCGATTGCTTGTGGCACTCGATGGACTCCTCAGCACGAACGCTGCGAGCCCCCCGGCGCGTCCACTCCCTCACTCTGAGCCTGGATCCGCCGCGAGTTGCGCATGGGCAGCAGACGCATTCGCGCGCATGGCCGCGCACTCCCCCACTCAGCACGATGCCTCAATGACCGCGCATGATCGGCTCGATGCGGCGTTCACCCATCCCGTTGCTGGCATTCTCACATTCGCGGTGACAATGTCGCTTCTGTTCGCATCGATCTACTGGCTCGCCGCTTTTCCGATGGATGCAGTCGATTCGATTTTTGGATGGGTGGGTGCGGCGTTGCACGGGGTGCTCCCCGAGGGAATCCTGCGTGAGCTCCTCGTAGACGGCGTCGTAGGAGGGGTCGCAGCGACAGTCGTCTTCGTGCCGCAAATCGTCTTGCTCTTCTTTCTGCTCGCTCTGCTTGAAGACTCGGGATATCTCGCGCGCGCCGCGTTCGCAGTCGATGGCATCATGCGTCGCTTCGGGTTGCCAGGACAGGCGTTCATGCCCCTGCTCTCGTCGCACGCATGCGCACTGCCGGGCATCATGGCGACGCGATTGATCCCAGACCCGCGCGAGCGGCTCACCACCATTCTTGTCGCCCCGTTCATGAGCTGCAGCGCGCGCGTTCCTGTGTACGCGCTCCTGACCGGACTCTTGTTCGCGGGACGCCCACTTGCGGCAGGCGTCGCGTTCACCGGCTGTTATGTGCTTGGAGGAATCGCCGCACTCGCAACTGCTGCGCTCGTCCGACGGACCATCTTGCGTGGCCCGAGCGCTCCGATGCTGCTTGAACTCCCCCCGTACAGGATTCCGAGCATTCGAGGCGCGGCGGTCGTGGCGATTGATCGCGGCATCGTCTTTCTCAAGAGCGCTGGAACTGTCATCCTCGCAATCGCCGTCGTGATGTGGTGGCTGAGCGCCTATCCAACCATCGCACCATCGCCCGAGAGCGTGGACTTGCGCAACCGCGCGGTCGCACTTGCCGCGACCGATCCAGAGCGCTCAGTTCAGATGAGCGCCGACGCGCAGCGACTCGACGATCGCGCGCAGCAATCGGGGTCGTTTGCTGGACAACTTGGGTCGATCTGCCAACCCGCATTTTCCCCCATTGGACTCGATCAACAACTCACGGTCGCCGTGCTCACAAGTTTTCTCGCACGCGAGGTGTTCACAACGACGGTCTTCGTGCTCGCTGGAGCTGGCTCCGAAGCGGACGGCGACGATCTCGGCACGCTTGAGAGTGTGCGCAGCGCCACGCGCGCCGATGGAAAGCCTCTCTTCAACACTCCGACTGCTGGGTCCCTCCTCGTCTTCTTTGTGCTCGCGATGCAGTGTCTTCCGACGCTCGTCGTCGTTCGCCGCGAAACGGGCTCGTGGCGCTGGCCGATCGCCCAAGGGGCCTACATGTCGTGCGTCGCGTATCTCGCTGCGTGGATCACCTTTGGAGTGCTCTCATGAACGGATTTCCGGTTGGAGATTGGCAGTTCTTCGTCGCGACTGCAGCAGTCATCGTCGCACTCTGGGGGGTGGTTCGTACATTCGTTCCCGCGAAAACACACGAACCACGCTGTCCGAATTGCCCATCAACAGGTGCTCGATCGGGCGCTGGCACGAAGCGTGCGAAGCTCACGGTCGAAGGGTCAACAGTTGCAGATTCCGCACAACATCGATCCGACCAGTAGGAACACCACGAGGAACATCACCAGGAACTCAGAAGCGCTTGTGAGCTGGGCGATCCTCTGCAGCTCGAACTCCTAGAATCGACCGAAGAATCGTGAGATCGGCGGGAGTCGTCACCTTCATGTTGCGCGCCTCACCCTCGATGACAAGCACAGGCTCTCCAAGTTGTTCAACGAGCATCGCGTCATCGGTCGCACCCGCAAGATTCTCTTGCGTGTACGCCCTGCGCAAGAGCGCTCCAGCGAAAATCTGCGGAGTCTGAATCGCCATCACACGCGCTCTCGCAAGCGTCGCTTCGACGCGGTGTCCACGCACTCCTTCCTTGCCCGCATCGCCGAGGATTGCATCGGCGACTGCATCGTCAGGAGTTGCTTGAAATGACTCTTCGGATATCCGCTTGAGTGTCGAACTCACCGCAACTCCAGGAATCACCGCATCTGCCACCTGCGCGGCATCAAAGAGTCGTGAAAGCAGCGCATCACTCACCGCTGGGCGCGCTGCATCATGCACTGCGATGTGGGTGCACTCTTGAGGAACGGCCGCAAGGGCATTTCGCACACTTTCCCATCGCTCGGTGCGCCCCCCAGCGACAATCGTGACACCATGAAAGCCCAGCTGCGCGCCGTACCGCGTTCGAAAGTCGTCAAGCGTCTCAGGCGGAGCAGCCACGATGATCGCCCCAACCTCATCGCGCTTCGTGAAGAGCTCGACCGTTCGCAACAGAAGCGGCCTTCCCCCCAGGTCTTGGGCAAGCTTGTCGGATCCAAAGCGGGTTCCCTGACCCGCGGCTGCGATAATGACGGCGACTCGAAATGAGTTCATGTTGTCCCTTCAGCCTTTGGCACCTGCATCTGGCGCAGGCTCGCAGTGATGGCAATCTCGTGCAGTGGCATGCTTGCGCGGTCAAGTCTCTCCTTCGCGGCAAAGAACGCGTCTGCGTCGACCTCATGAGGATGGTCGCGTGCTGCGTCGACGAATCCACGCAGTTCACTCATCAAGCGCTCAATCTCAGCGACCACACCTCGCTCAAGTTCTGATCGCGTCCTTGCGAGGGCCGCTTCGATCCACTTGATGTCGAGCGCACAGTTCACGGCAAGGTCGACAACGCGGTGGTGATGCATGTCTGCCCTCGCGTGCACGAGACTCTCGCGCTCCATCCGTTCTATCTCGTCAAGCGTCAATCCAAAACTGGGCACCACCTGTACTCCTGCCCGACACCCGCTGCGCCGCTCAATCGCACTCACTTGCAGCACTCCATTTGCGTCGACCAGAAAAGCAACCTCTACCTGCGGGATTCCGGCAGGCATCGGAGGGATTCCGCGCAATTCAAAGGTTGCGAGTGATCGGCAATCGTTCGCCATCTCACGCTCTCCTTGAAGGACGCGCAGTCGCACTGAGGTCTGGTTGTCGACGCTCGTCGAGAAGAGTTCTGTCGCGCGGGCGGGAATCATCGCATTTCTTGTCAACAA
Organism: Planctomycetia bacterium; assembly: GCA_005799205.1. GTDB lineage: Bacteria > Planctomycetota > Phycisphaerae > Phycisphaerales > SM1A02 > F1-60-MAGs104. Next base: position 4,808 of record SYHM01000179.1, read on the forward strand.
CTTCGCGACGGCGCCGCCGACCGTTTCGATGCCGAGCGAAAGCGGAATCACATCAAGCAATAGCACATCGCGACGACTCCCCTGCAGCACCGCAGCTTGCACTGCGGCGCCCAGCGCGACAACAAGATCGGGATCGAGTGCCGTATAGGGCTCAAGGCCAAAGCACTCACCCACGAGCTTGCGCACGAGCGGAATTCGCGTCGATCCTCCGACCAACACCACACGGTCGATCGTCGGTGCGCCAGCGTCGCGCCTCGCACGTTCGCACGCATCGAGTGTGCGGTGCACAATCGGAAGAATCATCGTCTCAAGCACCGCGCGCGTCAGCACGCACTCTGCCTGCGTTCCGCGAGAAGTGTCAATTGTGAGAGTGATCTCGTCTTGCAGTGACAGCGATATCTTTGCGGCCTCTGCGAGGTCTCTCAGCGCCCGTGAGGGTTGCTCGTCGCCGCGTGGGTCTGTGCTGGAGCTCCCTCCACGTTCGGCACCTTCGCGAGCGAGATGCCGTGCGACAATCTCGTCAAGATCGTCGCCACCGAGGTGTGTGTCTCCAGCAGTCGCGAGCACGCGAAAGAGATCTCCATCGCCCGTGCCCCCATCCGGAATCACCTGCAAGATTGAGATGTCGAACGTCCCGCCGCCGAAGTCGTACACGGCAATCGTTTCGGCACGGCCGCGTGTGCCGATCCCATAGGCAAGTGCCGCCGCAGTCGGTTCATTCACGATGCGAACTGGATCGAGCCCAGCCAGTCGCGCGGCATCTCGTGTCGCCTGTCGCTGTCCATCGTCGAAATAGGCTGGAACGGTGATGACGGCGCGCCGCACCTGCGTGCCAAGTTGCAACTCAGCGATTCGGCGCAATTCACGCAGGATCACCGCGGCGACTTCTTGCGGCAGTAGGTGCGCCCCCCCAGCGCGCAGTGATGCCAGCCCCCGCGCCCCTTGTGCGAGGTGCAGAGCAGCTGAATCGTTGCGAGCGCTCGCCTCGTCGTAGGAGCGGCCCATCAACCGCTTGGCGCTCATGATGGTCTCGTTCGGATGCGCTGCCGCAGTTCGCCGCGCG
>SYHM01000180.1 GCA_005799205.1 Planctomycetia bacterium
AACGGAATCACATCGCGTACGTTTGCCATGCCGGTGGCATAGACGATTGTGCGTTCGAATCCGAGGCCAAACCCAGCGTGCGGAACTGTCCCGTATCGGCGCAAGTCGCGGTACCAGCTGTATGCGTGTCGATCGAGTTTCATGTCGTCGATGCGCTTGTCGAGCATGTCGAGACGCTCTTCGCGCTGGCTGCCGCCGACGATCTCGCCGATGCCTGGCGCGAGGATGTCCATAGCCGCGACGGTCTTCCCGTCATCGTTCATACGCATGTAGAACGCCTTGATGTCCTTGGGGTAGTTCATGAGAATCACAGGTCGCCCCACGAGTTGCTCGGTGAGGTAGCGCTCATGCTCGCTCTGCAGGTCGGTTCCCCACGAGACGGGAAACTCAAACTTGTGCCCCTTCGCGATCGCCGCCTCGAGGTGCTTGATGCCATCGGTGTAATCCATCCTCTCGAATGGCGATTCCACGAGTTTCTGAACGCGTGTGATGCACTCCTTGTCGATGCGATCAGCGAAAAACTTCATGTCATCGCCGCGCTCGTTCAAGAGCGCGCTGAGCATGTACTTGAGAAGGCCCTCGGCAAGTTGCGCATCCTCAGCAAGGGTCGCAAAGGCGATCTCGGGTTCGATCATCCAGAATTCCGACAGATGTCGACTGGTGTTCGAATTCTCTGCGCGAAAAGTTGGGCCGAACGTGTAGACCTTGCTCAGCGCAGCGCACCATGTTTCGACATTGAGTTGTCCTGACACGGTGAGGTGGGTCTCTTTGCCGAAGAAGTCTTGCGAGAAGTCGACCTTGCCCTCGGAGGTCTTTGGAATGTTCGCGAGGTCGAGCGTTGAGACTCGAAACATCTGACCAGCCCCTTCACAGTCACTTCCAGTGATGATCGGCGTGTGAATCCAGAAAAACCCTTGGTCGCTAAAAAATCGATGAACAGCCATCGCAAGGCAATGCCGCACGCGGCCGATGGCGCCGAACGTGTTTGTGCGTGGGCGCAGGTGTGCTACTTCGCGCAGATACTCGAACGAATGCGGCTTCGGCTGAATCGGGTAGGTATCAGGATCGTCGACCCAGCCGATCACATCGACGCTCGTCGCCTGCAGCTCGACCGACTGACCCTTTCCTTGACTTGCAACAACATCACCACATGCAACGATCGAGCACCCGGCAGTCAGTCGTTGAATCTCACTCGTGTAGTTCGTCATCGAACTGGGCACGACAACTTGCGCTGCGTCGAAACACGACCCGTCGGTCAGTTGAATGAACGAGATGTTGGCTTTCGAGTCACGGCGGGTGCGCACCCACCCCTTCAGGCGCACCGACTTTCCAATGAAGGACTGCGAATCGCCAAAGAGCTGGCTGACTGAAAGATCGATCATTCTCCAAAGGTAGCCGCGGGGCGCGTTACGGGCGTCCCCGCCAATTTGGCAGATTTCACCCCCAAACCCTCTTCCGCGGGCATTGGATCGGGTTGAGGGGCATGGCCCCCAAGTGCGCGATGGCACAGAGTTTGCTCTAGTGCCACGCTTATGGCTCCCTCGCTGCTCAACCATCACGTGGATATCCACGCCCCCACGGCGTGTGGCAGCGGCGGTCCCCACCGACTCAATCTGTTGCTTGCCTACGCGGGATGGCGTGAGGATTCATTCGCCGATCAGTTGCCGCCGCTCTTGCAGCCTATGGGGGTCCGTTGCATCCGAAGCCGCACTGCGCAAGAGGCGCGCAACGTGATCTTGCACAATCGAGTGCACATTGCGGTGGTCGACCTTGCGACACCTGCAGATGACACACAGGTTGCACAGAATGAAAGGCTTGGCGCGCGCATCTTGCAACTGCTTCGCGCAATGAGCCCCGTCCCGCCAATGGTGGTCGTTCGACCACGCCAGGTTTCTGCGCGCGAATCAGAGCGCGGCCTCGCTGATGCGCTTCGTGAAGGCGCGTTTTCAGTTCTTGAGCGTCCCGTCCCGCTGGAGTCCATGTTGGAAACTCTCCGGCGAGTCGTTCAGCGTCACTATGCAGGTCATTGGCCTGTGTCGTGAGTTCAGTTTCTGACACATTTTGACACTTCAGACATGAGTTTTTAAGAAAGGCACACACATGAAAGTTCGACCACTCGGAGACAAGATCATCGTCAAGCGCAACGAAGCGCAGAGCAAGACTGATTCGGGAATCTTTCTCCCAGAGACTGCCAAGGACAAGCCAAAGCAGGGAAAGATCGTGGCGCTCGGATCTGGAATCCTCAACAAGGACACCGGCAAGTACATGCCTTTCACTGTGAAGAAGGGCGACACTGTGCTCTTCACCACCTACTCAGGAACTGAAATCAAGATCGACGGCGAAACCTTCCTCATCATGACTGAAGAGGATGTTCTCGGCGTGATCGACTGATCGACCTACACACTGTTCACACACTTTCACCATTCACCAATCATTCATCAAATACGGAGTTCACAATGACCGCAAAGCAAATGAGTTATGACAATGATGCGCGCGAGCGCATTCTTCGTGGCGTGCAGAAGCTCGCCAAGGCCGTCAAGGTCACGCTCGGACCATCGGGCCGCGTCGTGATCCTTGAGAAGTCTTTTGGCGCCCCAACCGTCACAAAGGACGGCGTCACAGTCGCAAAGGAAGTCGAACTTGAGGACGCCTATGAGAACATGGGCGCCCAGATGGTGAAGGACGTCGCCAGCAAGGCGAGCAAGGATGCAGGCGACGGCACGACGACCGCGACGATTTACGCCGAAGCGATCTTCGCTGAGGGACTCAAGAACATCACCGCCGGCGCCAATGCGAACATGGTTCGTCGTGGTATCGATGCGGCCGTTCGTGGAGTCGTTGCTGAACTTCAATCACTCTCGAAGCCGGTGAAGAACTCGAAAGAGATCTCACAGGTCGGCACCTGCTCTGCGAATCACGACGAGCAAATCGGCGCGATCATTGCAGAGGCGATGGACAAGGTTGGTAAAGATGGCGTCATCAC
>SYHM01000181.1 GCA_005799205.1 Planctomycetia bacterium
CGCTGGAGTCTTAGTCGCTTCGTCGAGACTCGAGCGACTTCTGCAATTGTCGGGCGAGTCGCTCGTCGAAGCGCGCCGACTCGATTCGATCCGCCGCACTCTTGGTCGAGCGAAGTCGGCCCACCGCACACTCTCGGATGCCCTCGACGGACTCGAGGTCACCGGATCGACGAGTAGCGACGCGCTGCGTGCGGCCGTGGCGAGTCGGCAGTCGCTTGATGAAGCGCTCAGTCAAGTCGAAGAGCACTTGAGACGAGGTGAGGAACTCGCGAGCGCGCTGCACAACGAAGCGGTCGCCAGTCGGATGCGTCCTTTCGGGGATGCCTGTGGCGCGCTCCCACGCTCAGTTCGCGATGTCGCTCGCACACTGTCAAAGGACGTGCGGCTCGTCATCGCTGGCGAACAGGTGCCAGTCGATCGTGAAATCCTCCGCCAACTCGAAGCTCCACTCGGGCACCTCGTGCGAAATGCGATCGATCATGGAATCGAGACCCCCGACGAACGTGTGGCGGCTGGAAAGCCGCGTCATGCAACGCTGTGGGTCGAGGCGCGGCACCACGCGGGCAGCCTTGTTGTCGAAGTGCGCGAAGACGGGCGGGGAATCGACCGCGATGCGCTACGCGCACGCATTGCATCGAAGCAGCTTGCCTCACCCGAAGTACTCGCGTCAGTCGATGATGCAGAGCTTTTCGCGTTCCTCTTTCTTCCTGGGTTTTCGACCGCCGCCCAGGTCACCGACATTTCAGGCCGAGGGGTCGGGCTCGATGTTGTGCAGTCGATGGCACATGCGGTCGGTGGCTCGGTGGAAGTCGCGTCGAGCCCCCGTGGCACCTCGTTCTCGCTGCGCCTGCCTGTGACGCTTTCGATTGTGCGTGCGGCAGTGATCTCGATCGCGGGCGAAACATACGCTCTCGCACTCGCGCGACTTGAGCGCATCGATCGAATCCCGCGCACAGAGATCACAACCATCGAGGGGCGGCCGACAGCCAACATTCGCGGGGACACAGTCGGGTTGGTGCACGCCACCGACTTGCTCGAACTCAAGCCACTTGCATCGTCGTCGCTGAGTGATGACCTTGCCATTGTGAGCCTGCAGGCTGGAACACGGACGGTCGGACTCATCGTCGATGCATTCTTGGGTGAAGAGGATCTCGTGGTCCGAGCACTCGACGCTCGCCTGGGTGATGTGGCGCATGTCGACGCAGCAAGCATTCGAGAGAACGGAGATCTGCTGCTCATTCTTGATGCGAGCGACCTCGTGCAGTCGACGCTGCAGTTGCTCGAGACCGGCCGGTTGCGAGGCGATGACGGCCGATCGTTGGCGACGGCACGGCGTCAGAAGCGAATCCTCGTCGTCGAAGACTCGATCACCGTCAGGGAGGTCGAGCGGCAAATGCTTGTGCGCGCTGGGTACTTCGTCGACACCGCGGTCGATGGGGTCGATGGATGGAATGCGGTGCAGAAGCAGTCCTATGACCTGATTGTGAGCGATGTCGACATGCCGCGTATGACCGGCATTGAACTCGTTCGAAGGCTTCGAGCAGACCGCCGATTCGAGAGGGTTCCCGTGGTCATCGTCAGCTACAAGGATCGAGAAGAAGATCGCCTCGCTGGGCTCGAAGTTGGAGCGTCAGCCTATTTGACCAAGGGGTCGTTTCAAGATCAGTCGTTCCTTCGTACGGTCGCAGATCTCGTGGGGCCAACCCACTGATGCGCATCGCAATCGTCAACGATCTGCGGATGGCCCAGGAATTGCTGCGACGAGCCGTTTCGCAGATGCCCGACGCCTCGGTTGCCTGGACTGCCCTCGATGGCCGCGAGGCGCTCGAACAGTGCAAGCGCGATGTGCCTGACCTGATTCTCATGGACATGGTGATGCCGGTGATGGACGGCGCCGTTGCCACGCGTGCGATCATGAAAGAGTGTCCTTGCCCGATCCTGGTGGTCACGAGCACAATCGAAGGGAATCTTTCGCTTGTGTATGAATCGCTGAGCGCTGGGGCCATTGACGCAGTCCACACGCCACAGATGGCTCAAGATGGCACGATCACTGGGGTGGATGCGCTCGTTCGAAAGTCACGCATCGCGTGTGCGGCGGCTGCATCGCTTGCGCAGAGTCGCAACACGACGGCAGTGTCGAGTTCGGATTCCTCAGTTTCCCGCGAGACGACGGCGACCATCTCGAGCGCGCGCACGCCCACGCTCGCAATCGGGTCGTCGACTGGAGGGCCTCATGCCCTTTCGGTCGTGCTCAGTGGCCTCTCGAATCATGCGGCACACTGCACGCTGATCGTGCAGCACATCGACATTCACTACTCCGCTGGACTCGCAGCATGGCTCACGCTCGAGACAAAGAAGCCAGTGCGGGTGGCAGCTGACGGTGACGCGCTTGATCCAGGGCAGATCCTGCTCGCGGCAACCGAAGACCATCTTGTTGTTCAAGGTGGACGCGTGAGGTATGTACGCGAACCGGCATCGCAGATCTACCGACCAAGTGTTGATGCGCTCTTTCACTCCATCGCGCGCGAGAGTGCGCTCTCGGGGGTTGCCGTCCTGCTCACTGGAATGGGTCGCGACGGAGCCGAAGGTTTGCGAGCCCTGCGAAGCGCGGGGTGGCAGACGATCGCGCAAGATCAGGCGACGAGCGTGGTCTGGGGGATGCCTGGTGCTGCCGTCGCGCTCGGTGCAGCCTCGCACGTCTTGCCGCTCGATTCGATCGCCAGTGCAGCGAGTCGCGCCTTCGCGAAGCCCGTAACCGCCTCGTAGCATCGAGTTCACATGACCACGGACACACTGACGACCGACGCAGGAACCCTTGATCGCGTCGTCGTGCTGCTCGTCGATGATCAAGCGATGATCGGCGAAGCAGTGCGACGCATCTGCGCAACGCAACCGACGATTGAGTACCACTTTTGCGCTGACCCAACACAGGCCGTCGCAACCGCCACGCGCGTTGAGCCAACAGTGATTCTGCAAGACCTCGTCATGCCTGGCATCGATGGCCTCGATCTTGTGCGCCACTACAGACAAAACGATGCGACGCGGTTGATCCCACTCATCGTGCTCTCGTCGAAAGAGGAAGCGACGACGAAGGCTGAGGCATTTGCACGAGGCGCCAATGATTACCTTGTAAAACTGCCAGACCCGATCGAGATTCTTGCGCGCATTCGGTACCACTCACGCGGATATCGCGCGCTGCTCGAGCGAAACGAAGCCTATCGGCAACTCAAGAGCGAGCTTGATCAAGCGGGCGACTATGTGCAATCGCTCCTTCCGCCACCGTTGCAGGCACCAGATGTCGAAGTGCGTGGCGCGTTCATCCCGAGCGCGCAACTGGGAGGAGACTTCTTTGGATGGAGCGAACTTGGCGATGGGATGCTCGCCCTCTTCTTGATCGATGTCTGCGGGCACGGTGTCGGACCCGCGCTGCTCTCGGTGAGCGTGAGCAATGCCTTGCACGCCGGTGGCTTTTCGGGGGCCGAGTTGCTGAGTCCAGCACGCGTGATGACGCGACTCAATTCGGCGTTTCCGATGTCGAGCCACCGCGGCATGTACTTCACGGGGTGGTACGGAGTCTTCAATCGATCCACGCGAGCACTCACCTGGTGCGGAGCAGGACATCCACCTGCGATGGTCACACGTCTCAACGGCGACTACGCAGAGTTTGACTCGGACGGCCCGCCCGTTGGCATTGTGCCAGAGTTCGAGTACTCAGAATCAAGTGCACAGTTACAAGCCGGCGACCGCTTCTATCTCTACAGCGATGGAATCGTCGAGATTCCGCGCCCCGATGGAACGGTTTGGGCCCACTCAGACTTTCAACGTTTCGCACGAACCGACGCGCTCAAGCACAGTGATCCGATCGCACGAATGCTCGAATTCACACGTGGGTTACAAGGGTTTCAGCACTTCACCGACGATGTCTCGATCGTTGAGATGAAGGTGCCTGCGAGTTGATGATGCGTCGGCGCGATCCCAATCAGGGCTCGCTTTTTGGCGACGATTCCGATTCTGAAGAACTCACTGCTGCCCCAACGAACCCTGCGCTCCAGATCCTTCGCGAAGCACTTCATCCTTCCGTGCGCCTAGGTACAAGCTCGTGGAGTTTTCCTGGATGGCGAGGTCTTATCTGGGGTGGGCCCTGCTCGACCACGCAGCTCGCACAGGATGGGCTTCGCTGCTATGCCAAGCATCCATTGCTTCGCACGGTTGGAATCGACAAGACCTACTACAGACCAGCACCGCGTGAGGAATATGCGCGGCTGCGAGCGCAGGTCTCAGATGACTTTCGCTTTCTGGTGAAGGCTCACGAGGCGGTGACGAGGCAAGAGATCGGCGCAAGCTCGAGCCATCAGACGACGACGACCGCTGTTCGATTTCTTGACCCGGGGTATGCCGTCAATGAGGTGATCCATCCAGTGATGGAAGGGTTGGGAGCATCGGCGGGACCGATCCTCTTTCAATTCTCGCCTATGGGAGTGCGCTCAGCCAAGAGTGCTGAAGCATTCACCCGTCGGCTCGGAGTGTTTCTGCGCGCGTGCCCAGTTGGACCGCTCTACGCGGTGGAAGTGCGCGACCGCGCACTCATGCGACCCTCGTGGGCTGCGATGCTTCGCGACACTGGCGTATCCCACTCGTACGGCGTGCATCCCACGATGCCTCCACCACTCGTGCAGGCGCAGACGGTTGATCCTGCTGGGCAGCCAGCGATCGTCTGTCGATGGATGCTCCACGCTGGACTTGGATACCAAGCGGCCGTCGACCGGTATGAGCCATTCAATGAGATCGTTGATGCTGACCCCCCAAGTCGTGAACAATTCGCACGCCTCTGCTCGCTCGCGATCTCACACGGAAAGGACTCGTGGGTGATCATCAACAACAAGGCCGAAGGCTCGGCTCCGCGATCGGTCGAGTTGCTCGCACGAGCGCTCGGCAGGACAGATGGGTTATTGGGCGCTTGATTTTCGGCTGTTATTCGATTTCAGTTTCGACTCTGGCTGATTGCCAAACGTTTTCATGATACTATGATGGCGTTTATTGCAGGTCCTCACGTTCAACGAACTCGCGAACTCTAGGAGAGTGTTAATGAAAAACCTTCCCACTTCGAGTCCATCCGCTGGTTTTCTGGCAGCGTCATTTCTCACGGTGATGACACTCTGCACGCTCGCCGCTGGACAGAGCGGGGCCGATCCTGACGACCTTGCCGTCGTCGGTGACAGAGAGCTCGAGATTGTGATTGGTCCAGATCCAGTCTTGCCCCCGGCTCGAATTCCTCTGTCGATCACAATCGATGGCTCTGATGCATATCTCGGTGGTACCGCCATCCCAACGGGCAACAACACTTGGTTTCTTGATGGCGAGTTCGGATTCGCAATCTTGATCGCGTTCTCGGATTCGCGGGTGGAGATTCACGGATCGGAAGGGATCACCACGATCGACTCCGAAGGGATGACGCTGCACGAGCTAGTTGATGCAGTCGCTGATGGCTCAGGAACCTCTCAGCCCTCATTGAACTGCAGTCCAACCGAACAACTTTGCCAGTGCTCAGCTGGACCACCAATCACCTGTGGCGGCCTGTCTCTACAGAGTTACAAGTGCTGCTCGCAGTCCGCCTTCTGCGGCTGCATTCCGTACAAGAGCCCGTCGGGATGCACGCTGGCTGTCAAAGCCACGTGCCTTGTGGCCCCCTCGACCGAGTAACAGAGAGTGACTGTGCTGGCTACCGGGGCAGCGAAGGACTCACTGCGGTCGATGGTGGCGGCACGGGTTTGGCGCGCACACTCGCTGCATCTTTGAGCGCATCGAGCGTTGCCCGAGTTCGATTCAACTCGCCTCGAATCGCGCCAAAGTCTGGTCGAGCTGCCGCGATCCAGGCGCCAAACTCACCGCGCTCGGCGCGGGCAGAAAGTGCCGCGAGTTGCGAGGTGGCATCAGTCGCTCCCCAAGCCTGCGCCACGGCGAGAAAGTATGGAGCCGCCGCCCGCATCTCAACGAGAAGTTCTTCGCCGCGCAGTCTTGAGAGCGGGTATTCGTTTGACTTTGAGATAATGGCCGCCGACTCGCTGCGGGCAGACTGATACAGCGAAGCGCCATCACAGCCGGCCTTCACCCGATCTTGCGGACGAGAGAGCCATCGAATCTGTTCAGTCTGCACACACTGCGCCCATGCCAGATTCTGTGCGGTGGCAAGAGCCGTCACCGCGTCACGAATCTTCGTCGCTCGTGCGGCATCCGCAGAGAGCGGAAGAAACGAGTCAGCGCGCTGGACGGCTTGCCATGCCAAGCGCGCTGCCGACTGCTGGGTGTCGAGCCGTGAGAGTTGTGTGAGCATCCGCGCGGCGTCGAGCATTGCGACGATGCGCGTACATGCCTCATCTCGACGCGCAGCTCGTTCTAGCCTGCGGCTATCAGCATCAAGAAGTGCGACCCACACCTTGAGCTGCGTGATGTCGGGAGCAGTTGCGTACCAGTCGAGTTTCCATTCGCACGGTGCGGCGAGCGAGCCGCATGTCGCAACGATGTCACTCTGTGCTGCCTCAAGTTCGGACATCGAAGCCTCACTCGGCACCCACCCCCGATTCCGGGCATACTCGCGCATCGTTCGGGGGCATCGGCTCGCGCAATCGCGAGCAGCGACTGTCACGCAGTCTGGTATTCCCTGCGTGGAGTCCTTCACTGCCTGGCCGAAAACGGTCGCCGACCAAGCGAGAGTCGAGGCTGACAACATCCAAACGAACGCCGCGTGCACGCCACAAGAGTAATCGCTCCTCCCCCCCTATTCTGTTCGCATGTCATCCGCCCCATTGCACTCATGCACGAGGTCGCTGCGACTCGGCGAGACCGATGCCGCCGGGGTGATGTACTTCGCGAATGCATTCGAGTTTGCCCACGAGGCGGTCGAGAGTTTTTTCGCGAGCCGAGGAATTCAGCTCACTTCACTCATCGCTGATGGACCGCATTTGCCACTTGTCCACGCATCGGCTGACTTTCTCGCTCCGATTGGACTCGGGGATGAAGTCACAGTGACAGTCGACTCGGCGCAATGCTCGGCGGGGTCTGTCACATTCGCGGTGCGAGTCGTCGCCAAGGCCGAGCGCCTCATCGCCCGTGTCACACTCGTCCATGCATGCATTGACAAGAGCTCAAGACACCCGATCGAGATTCCGGCGGGGTTGCGCTGCGCGATCAGCGCATCGACCTAGCTCATCGACCTAGCCGCAGGCAGTACGAACTGTGCGGCTGGCACGAAGTCGAGTTGCGGCACGGGTAGGTTCGGGGCGATCTCCATCAGGCCGTTCGAAATCGACGCAGGCGTGACGAATTCGGACGCGAAGAGTCCTGCGGTTCCAAGGCCATGATCACGGTCACCAACTCCAAGTGCCGTCGCCATGCGGGCAACAAGGGCGATTGTGTACGAACTATCGACTGCTGTCGAAAGCACCGTGTCCATTCCGTGAATCCGGCCGCGTGTGACGACGCTCTCGACCTCTTCGAGGGCACCCAGCAGCGATGGCTTGACCACCTGCACTTCGACTCCAGGCGCCCCAAGGACCTCCTCGATCGGCACTTCAAGGTGCAGACTCTCGTCGATCGCCATAACCATTCCCACGCGGCGTGCGAGCTCGCTGAGGTCAGCGTGATCCTTGAGGGGCTCTTCGACGTAGTCAACGCGGGATGCGTCAACACGACTCAAAAGTCGTTCAGCGGTGGCGAGCGTCATCCTTCGATTGCCATCAAGCCGAATGCGAACGTCGTCGTCAACGAGTCCAAGAATCGTGTGGATCGTGCGTAGGTCATCGACTGGCTTTCCGCGGCCAATCTTGATCTTGATCGTCTTGAATCCATCGAACTCACCAGCAGTGTGCGCGGCCTTCGCATCGCGGGCTCCACCTGAAAAGAAGGCGTTGATACCGATTGAGCCAGAGGGTGCTGGATCGCCAAACCCGAATCGCTTGTTTGCGAGAGCCGTTTCGACCGCGCATGAAAGCCCGAACGCGGCGCTGCGGACCATCGGAGTCGAATGGTTTCGGATCGCTTCCTGGAGCGATGCGAGCGATTCATCAAGCGATTCTCGGTGGAACCCTTGGAGTGGCGCCACCTCACCGAACCCGGTCCGCGATCCCTTCGTGCAGCGCACCATCACACCGCATCGCATGGCGAGAGTGGTCGAACCGACCGAATACGGTTTCTTGAATGGCGATTCGAAATACGCGAGGTCAAACTTCATAGATTCCAGCCCAGCGCAACAAGAACACCGTACACGAGGATTGCCCGTCCAGTCGAGGCCAGTACCTCATTCAGAGGGCGCCCGCAAAGCCCTGATCGCACACGGAGCGCCGAGGGAACAAGCGCGATGATCGAAAGAACGGCCAGCAGGCACCACCAGCGACCGGTGCATGCTGCAAGCGCGAGCACGCTCAACGCTGCGGCGGCGATGCAGGCAAGAAACTCGCTGCGAGCCCACGCGACGCCCCATCGCACTGCGAGCGTTCGCTTTCGCGCGGCGCGGTCGGTTGGTTCGTCACGAAGATTGTTCACCGCGATCAGAGCTGCAGCGAGGCATCCGCAGCCGATCCCTGCACACCCAGAGAGCGCCGTCCACTGGCCGGCCTGCGCTGCGTAGGTGCCAGCAACTGCAATTGGACCGAAGAACGCGAACGCAAAGAGCTCGCCCCATCCGTGATAGGCAATCGACCAGCGACCTGCGGTGTACAGAATTGAACACGCGACTGAGAGCGCGCCTAGAAGCAAGAAAGGCCATCCAGCCCGCATGACGAGAAAGATGACAGAAGGCGCGACGATCAACACCAGCACGATGACGGTCGCGTGCAGCATCGCACGCTGCGAGATGAGTCCGCTCGAGACTGCTCGTGTTGGTCCGAGCCGCTCGTGCGTGTCGGCTCCCTTTCGCGCGTCGCACAGGTCATTCGCGAAGTTGCACGAGATTTGGATTCCCAGCGCGCCTCCAAGCGCGGCAACGGCCGACGCAAGATCGAAGGCCCCCTCACCGTACGCAATCGCTGTGCCGATTGACACCGGCGCAATCGCCGCAGTGAGTGTTCGCGGGCGCGTTGCGCTCACCCACAGACGAATCGAGTCTGCGGTCGGGTTTCTCATGGACGGCGAGTGAACGATCCGAAGTCAGGGGAACGCTTCTCGAGATAGGCGTGATGCCCCTCTTGTCCTTCCGCGGTCATGTAATAGAGAAGCGTTGCGTTCCCCGCGAGTTCCTGTAGGCCGGCCTGCCCATCGCAGTCTGCATTGAGCGCAGCTTTCAGGCAGCGAATCGCGAGTGGCGACTTCGAAAGAATCTCACGCGCCCACTGCACCGTTTCGCTCTCGAGTTGCTCGAGCGGCACAACGCGGTTGATGAGACCCATCTCAAGTGCTGCCGCTGCGTCGTACTGCCTGCAGAGAAACCAGATCTCGCGCGCCTTCTTTTGCCCGACGAGGCGCGCCATGTAGGACGCTCCGAATCCGCCATCGAATGATCCGACTTTCGGACCCGTCTGCCCAAAGACCGCGTTCTCTGCTGCAATCGTCAAATCGCACACCATGTGCAGGACATGACCCCCTCCGATGGCGTAGCCAGCCACCATTGCGATCACTGGCTTCGGGCAAGTGCGAATCTCACGTTGCAAATCAAGCACATTAAGGCTCTGCGTTCCATCAGCGTCGGCATACCCAGCCTCGTGCCGAATCCGCATGTCACCGCCAGAGCAGAAAGCGAGCGGACCCTCTCCCGTCAGAATGATCACGCCGACACTCGCGTCGTATCGGGCAAGACGAAGTGCGCTTCGCATCGATTCGACCGTCTGAGGGCGAAAGGCATTCCGCACCTCTGGTCTACAAATAGTGATCTTGGCGATCCCCTCTGCGAGTTCATAACGAATGTCTTGAAACTCACCAGCGGCGATCCAATTGACGCTGGGACTGGTTGGTGTGTGTGTGTGCATTGATCTGGTCACGAGCTGTGCGAGTTGACTGGGCTGTTCGATGTGGACTGCATGACCACACTGCGGAATCACTGCCGATGCGAGGCCACTTGCATGGGCGCGGGATTCGAGTTCACAGTACTTGCGATCCTTCGATCCGACGATGAACACAACTTGGTCTCGAATCGCCAAGAGCGCATCCCACCTCGAGGGTGCGGTACCAGGTGAGCACCCCGCCACCACGCGCCCCCACATCGCGGCAGCGTCTCCACGGGCCAACGCTGCGGCGCGCTCGCGGATAAACCCACCGAATGCGTCCCGCGAGCGCAGCGCATCGAATAGTGGCTGTTCATACCACTTGTCGAGAAACGTCCTCGCGAGCGACTCACGCTCACCTGCGTGCGCACGAGCGACTGTCGTGAGCTCATGCGAGTGCATCGCATCGCGTGTTGTGCGGGCAGCACGTTCAGCAGACCCTTCAAGGCCAGGATCGGTACTGACGAGCACAATGCGTTCACCGGGCTGAGGGGCGATCGAGGCCATCGCGAGCGCAACCCGACCTCCGAGCGAGTAACCGACGATGTCATAGCCATCGCGTGTGCGCGGATCACTTCGCAGGCTCCTGCGAATTTCGCGAGCCAGTTCGTCGAGGCCAATGATCGCATGCTGACCCTCTCGAGCGACGATGCCTCGTGCAGCGTCAAGGAGCTCGACCCGCACCACACCAGTCGAACCGCCATGAGTGCACGCCGCAAGGCTCTTCTCAAACGCATCCCAGTCACCTGGCGATCCGAGGAATCCATGAATCGCCGCAAGCGGTCGGCCTGGCTGGCTGCTCCCAATCGACCTACTCACTGTGATCCTCGCGTCACCTCGCGAGGGTGCTCGCAGCCAAGGTCCAGTGAGTCGAGTCGCTCACGAATCGCCTGCTGCAGCACACGGTGGAAGAGGTGGTTCTCGTTTCGCTCAGTGCGCACCTCAATGAGAGTTGAGACTCCGTTGGTATCCGCCCGCACCCGCGCTGTCTTGAGAACTTCGAGTAGCCCGCCCCGAGTCTCGGGAGCGTCATAGTGCAATCCAAATGCGAGTGCGATTGCGCGAAAGTCTGTGCCATGTGGCGCCGACGACCATGGGTCGAGCAGCGTTGGAAACTCCGCGAGTGGAAGGAAGTGAAAGATCCCACCGCCACCATTATTGACGAGAACGATGACGAGAGGAACTGGAGACTCTCTCACGAGTGCGAGCGATCCAACGTCGTGAAGCAGCGAGAGGTCACCGAGGTGCACCCATGTCGGCGTCGCAGTTGCACGCGCGTGACCAACCGCTGTGGCGATCAATCCGTCGATGCCGCTTGCCCCCCGATTCACGGCAACGGTCAACCGACCATCGCTGCGCGCCGCGTGCATATCAGCATCTCGAATCGGCATGCTGTTACCGACAAGCAGCGTCACTGCCCCAGCCTCGTCATGACTCGCGCAGTGCGCCGTGACGATCCGCGCGGCGGATGGTTCATCGAGCGCATCGCCACGCGTGTCGAGTTGCGCTGCAAGGAGTCGCTCAACCTCGCGCTGTGCGCGCAACCACTGGGCCGCATACCCGCTGCACCCAACCTTGTTCGCAATGGAGTGCGCAGAGTCGAGCGTCGCTAGGGCGCGAATCTCAGTTGCTTCGAGGTGCAGTTCGGCAGACACCCTGTGCAAGGGGTCGATCCGCTCTGGGCCCTCCCGAATCAGAATCGCGCGCGCACCTCGCTGCGTTGCGGCATCGCACAACTCGCCGATGCGACGAGACGACACTCCTCCTCCAATATGAACGATGCACTCTGGGTACAAGTGCTCGCAGGCGCTCTGCGAAAGTGCGATGAGATCACCGTGGGCAACAATCGAAAGGTCACTGCATCCATGGCGCAGTCCGCATCCAACATCAGCGATCACGGGGCATCCGAGCGCACGCACCAAGACGCGCGCGGCGGCACGCATCGCTGGCGAGTAGAGCGCGCCGACGACCACCAGAGTCCGCGATGCGCTTCCAACTTCGCTCGCAATCCGTTGGACGATGGCATCACGCAACCCTTCAGCACTGCACGGCGCCTCAAGCGGTCGGCGCCACGGGACACCGCTTTCGATCCAACGAGAGATCGAGGCGAGTTCGCTGCGATCCCATGGCTCACTCCTCGGCGCGAGCGGCTCGCGAAACCTCCAGTTGAGATGCACTGGACCGGCCGGACGTGTCGGACCATGCGCGCGGTGCCACGCTTCGTCGATCGTCGA
The DNA here is from genome assembly GCA_005799205.1 of Planctomycetia bacterium. Lineage (GTDB taxonomy): Bacteria > Planctomycetota > Phycisphaerae > Phycisphaerales > SM1A02 > F1-60-MAGs104. Next base: position 12,206 of record SYHM01000181.1, read on the forward strand.
AAGAATCCAAGGCAATTCGATCGCACCATCAGCGCAGGGCACATCGAACGTCCACCGCGCGAACGAACCAAAGAGCTGACTCTGCGCAATGCTCTGATTCGCGCCGCACTCCTGCAACTCAGCGGGTCGGTCTGCGCTCACGATGATCATCGGCGTTCCGGTCTTCGAGGCTTCAACGACCGCCGGCAGCAGGTTTGCTGCAGCCGTTCCGGAGGTCGTGACGACAAGCGCTGCATGTCCTGTCGCACGCGCCGCGCCGAGTGCGACGAACCCAGCGGCTCGCTCATCGTGTGCGATCATCGACTTGACCCGTGCGCAGCGCGCGATCGCGTGCGCGAGCGGAGCGCTTCGAGAGCCAGGACAGACCACCGCGAGCGAGAGGCCAAGTCGGCCCCACTCAGTCACCGCGAGGTCTGTCCAGAGCGTGTTGCGATTCGGCGATGCGGCGAGGTCGATGGTCAGCGGTTGCACGGTCATGAGCCCATGACCAGCCGTGGGAGTCGGGTTGTGGCCGTGTGCACATCGTCCGTGCGAGCGCGCGCAGTCTCACGGGATGCCGGCGCCAGCCCCTCGTTCGCCGCGCGCACGACCAGCGCATCAAACGCTGAGAGCTTGCGCTCGGTTTCGAGCCACTCAGCGTCGGCATCAGACCCCCGCACAATTCCTGCCCCTGAGTATGCGATCATTTCGTTCGCGACGATCAATGCTGATCGAATTGCCACCGAATAGTCGCTTTGAGACGAGCTCGCCACCCCGACGATGCCCGCATACATCCCTCTGCACACGCGCTCGTGCTGACGAATGAAGTTGCGCGCGGCTTCGACTGGCCATCCACATACTGCAGGTGTTGGGTGCATTGCATCAAGGAGTGGTCGGTCATCGATCGACGCTGTGAGCACACCAGTTGCCGAGGTCCGAAGGTGCTGCACGTGTCGAAGCCGCATGACTCGAGGCGACTCATCGCAGGTCAGTTTCATTACGAATGGCGCGAGAACCGACTCGACATGTCGAATCACGATCTCATGTTCGCGGCGGTTCTTGTCACTCGATAGCAAGCGGCCAGCCAACCGATCATCGGCGGCGCCATCAGGCCCTCGCCCGCACGTACCCGCAAGCGCCTCGCTCTGCACCTCGTGTCCAGAGCGTCGGAAGAGGCGCTCAGGACTTGCGCCCACGAATGCTTCGCCACCACTGCTCTCAATGAGAAAATGAAACGCCGCAGGCTCTTCTTGCATCAGCGCCCCAAGCACCGCGCATGGGTCGATCGACTCAATTGCGCTGTAGCCGCGCGTTCGAGCGAGGACTACTTTTTCGAGTGACCCCGCTGCAATCGCTCCGAGCGCCGCATCGATGCCATCGGCCCACTCGACCGGATCGCCATCCGAACTGACCCGCAGTCCAGAGGGAAGTCTGAGGTGTTCAAGCGGGTCATGGCATCGCTCGAGCGCATCGAGCGCAGCGGATCCATCGCCGACGAAGTGGACGGCGAGCACACTCTCGTCTGTGCGCCGCATTTCAATGATCGGCAGCGTCACAACAGCAGAATCGAAGCCGCTCCATCGAGTTGCATCCGCGGGGAATTGGGTTGCGTCGAAAAAGTCCGCGTGAAAAAAGAATGGCTCGCAAGCGGGCTCGGTCGGCGATCCACACGGCAGGTCAGAGGCCGCCGTTGCACCATCCCTCATGATCGACTCGACCGCTTGATGGGCCGTCCTCATCGAACTCTCGAACGCCCGTCCGACCCCTGCGACAATGAGCGAACCCTCTCGGTTTCGAAAGTACGAACGTTCCCCGACGCCTTGCGCGGCGAGCCAACGCAGTATGTCAGTCGGGTCGATCTCTACCTCAATGCGCTGCAGTTCGTCGCAACTCTGTGCGTGTTTCGATCGCGACTCAACTGCGCGGGCCAGTACGCCGACTGCGTCTCTGAACGAAAAGCATCCGGCGAGTCGATGGCTGACGAGAGTGGTCGGGCGTCTGGGCTGCATAGCAGGATGGGAAGATCGAGTCGAGCGATGATAGGAAGGGGCGATCGAATTCCCGCCCCCCGACCAACCCTGTGAATGCCGCGTGGGTCCCGTTATCAGACATGCACAGGAATCAGGCCTAGCGCGCTGTACGCTCACAAGTTGGATGAACTTTCGACGCAGACGACGGGCGTTGCAGCATGCCGAAGCGCACATTGAGGGCGCCGATGCGATTGACACGATTGTCGCTCACCCGTCGGTTCCGCAGGGAGCACCTGAGCTTATTGAATCGCGCGAAGCACTGACCGAGTTCATGGGCCATGTGAGAGCTGAAGGCACATTCGCCTTTGACACTGAATTCATCGGTGAAGAGACATTTGTTCCAAACATTTGTCTCGTGCAACTTTCCACGCGCTCTCGCATTGCGCTCATCGATCCCCTGTCCCTCGACGACGACGTGCTCGCGCCTGTCTGGGATGCTGTGTGTGATCCTGGGCTCACGACCATCGTGCATGCAGGCGGACAAGACATCGGGGCCGCGCAGCGACGAACAAACCGCCAGGCGCAGTCCATCGTCGACACTCAGGTCGCGGCTGGCTTTCTCGGGATGCCGTGGCCGACCAGTCTCGCCAATGTCGTTCTGGCGATGACGAACCTGCGCCTCTCGAAGGGACACACCTTCACTGAATGGGATTCGAGGCCGCTTTCGAAGTCGCAGCTGGCGTATGCCGCAGATGATGTTCGCTACCTACCGCTGGTTTGGCAATTGCAGCGCGAGCGCCTTGATTCAATGAATCGAACATCGTGGGTGATTCGTGAGAGTGAGGAATCACTGCGAACTTCTGAGGTGTTCGATCCTGAGAGTCATGTGAGGCGTGCTGCGCGAGGGCTCGGATTACGCCCTCGCGTCATGACGATTGTGCGAGAACTTGTGATCCTTCGCTACGCCATCGCTCAAGCGAAGAATCTGCCACCACGAACCATCTTGCCTGATGGACCGCTGCTTGAAATCGCGCGGAACAAGTTCACCACGACCGATGAGCTCGCACAGGTTCGATCGCTGCCACGTGCGACATCGCAAGAGTTTGGAGGCGAGATTCTGCGTGTCATTCACGATGCGCGACAATTGCCCATCGAACACGATCGCATCTGGATCACTCCCGAAGAAAGCGCGGATGACCGAACACGAATCGATGCGCTTTGGTCGATTATCACCATGCGCGCGATCAGCCTTGGTATCGCAACCCCGCTCGTGCTCACTCGCGCACAACTTGCTCGCTGGTTCATCGCGCGAAGCACGTCCCCTACTGCACTCTTTCCGGCTGATTCATGGCGCGATGAGGCTGTCGGTCGGTGGCTTGGTGACTTTCTCGACGGACGCGAAACTCTGAAGGTCGGGTGGCAAGCGGGTGGTTTGGTCGCGCGATGAGTCACTGGACCCCCCAACCTCCCACCCCTTCGAGCTTGGGCGATCACGCCGTCGCACTTGACGGAACACACCTTGCTGGCAAACGAATCGCGCTGCTGATCACTGGTGGAATCGCGGCGATGAAAGCGCCGATGCTCGCGCGTGCCCTCCGCCGGCAAGGAGCCGAGGTCACAGCATTCGTCTCTGACGAAGGACTTCGGTTCGTGACTGCCGAGACGCTCGCATGGAGCACCGACCGTCCCGTGGTCTCGTCGCTCGGTCCACGCGCCGAACACCTCTCTGATTCGGAACAGTTCCACGCTTATCTCGTCGCCCCGGCGACGTACAACACGATCAACAAGATGGCATGCGGGATCGCCGACGGGCCACTCACCGCAACGCTCGCCTCTGCGCTCGGCCGCCTTGAACGAGGAGCGTGTGCGGTGCTCGTCTGCCCGACGATGCATGGCTCGATGCATACGCGCATCCTGACGGAGAGCCTTGAGCGACTGCAGCGGTTCGGCGTGACGGTGGTGCCTCCACGCGATGATGCTGGCAAGCATGCGCTGCCAGATGAGATTCCAATCGTGGTGGCTGTCTCGCGCGCAGTCTCGTGCTCGCCACTCCGTGGCGTGCGCGTGCTTGTGACTGGCGGTCCAGTGCCTTCGGTGCTCGACGCGGTCCGCCGTCTTGGCAGCCGATTTACTGGAGCGCTTGGCGTCGAGATCGCCAAAGAACTGACCTACTGCGGAGCAGATGTCGACCTCATTCTTGGGGCTGGAAGCGTCGCTGCCCCTGCGTGGATTCACTCGCGAGTCGCTCATGATGTCGATGAGTACCGCGCGCTCGTTCTCGAAACGCTTGCACGAACGACTCATCACGCTGCGGTCCTCAGCGCGGCTGTGAGTGACTTTGCTCCCGCCGAACCACGCACCGGCAAGGTGAAGACCTCGGATGGTCCGTGGGATGTGCGGCTACAGCCAACCTCGAAGGTCATTGATGCTGTGCATCACGACTTTCCAGGAGTCCATCTTGTTGGATTCAAGTACGAAGAGCAGTCAACCCACGACGCCCTGATGGCAATCGCGCGAACACGAGCAGCAGTTCATGGTGCATGTGTAGCGAACCGCGGCGAAGAAGTCGGCCGCGGCTGCGCGCACGTTGCCTGGTTGGTGGCTCCTGGGCATGATCCCCTTCGAATGGAAGGGAAGCCTGCGATTGCGACTGCGATTCGCACGCACCTCGAACAACACGCTGCCACGCACCGCATGGCACACACCTGAGCACTGCAGATGGCGAAGCGAATATGGGTCACAGCTGACACGCACTTCGGGCATCACAACGCAATCAGTCTTTTCGCGCGTCCGATTGCCGCTGGCGATGTCGACGCGATGGACACATTCTTGCTCGACCAAATCAACTCGCGCGTGGCGCGATCTGATCGACTGATCCACCTGGGCGATTTCACTGGTCCACGCGAGTGGAAGGGTGACGAGGGCGATCTCAGCCGACGATATGCGTCCACGCTGCGCGCGCGTATCGCCTGCAAGCGGGTCGAACTCGTGCGTGGGAATCACGATCCCGCACTCAAGCACATTCGCGAGCTCTTCGACGATGTGCACGACATTCTTTCTTTTCGTGGATGGACCGGCGGGGACGAGCGAATCGTCTGTTGCCATTATCCACTGCGCACATGGCAAGGAATCTTTGACGGTGCAGTCCATCTGTACGGGCATACCCACGGAACATTCGATGCGCTCGGACGCAGCTGCGATGTGGGAGTCGACTGCTGGCAATATGGGCCGGTGCTGCTCGATGAGGTCATCGAGAAGGTCATTGCGCACGCGCCCCCTGGGCGCAGCGAACTCCTGCCTCGTCGCCAGCCGATGTGCGCTCCCGCTCAGAAGTAATCGCCGCGGCGAGTGCGTCTCTATACTCGTTTGCCATGCGACCCTCCGTGAACCTCAACCGTGCCCACGCGGCGCACTACGCACTTCTTGGCGCGATCAGTGCGATTGCCTGCGGGTGTGATTCAGGGCAGTCACTTGACGATCCGGCGACGCGCCATCCGCTTTCGCACGCGGCTAACAACGCCAACGATCAAGGAGCGTGGTCTTTCGATGGCACCAATATGGACGAGCGTTGGAGCGAAGATCCGACTGTCATGGAACCTGACTTTCCATTCGCAGGATCCCAGCCTGGATTCGGATCGCAGGGGCTCGGCAACGAAAACCCTTGAGTGATCGCACACGCCGTGCGATCTCATCATGTCACTTGACGAGTCGGTTGACAGCGCCTGAACCCGTTGGCATCTCGGTTGTGGCGGTCCCTGGCTTCCATGACTTTGAAAAGTACGAACCGTCAGCGGCGCGCTCAATCGACGTGTGCCATCCATCGGCCCAAGCCAGTTTGGCGATCCCCTCTTCGATGCGCCAGGTTCCCTCTCGATTCGCGTCGATGTTCTTCATCGCCATGCCATCTGATCGAAGCGCGATCGTGACCTCATACTTCGGACCCGCAAGCGCCCCAGGGATTGTCCACACTCCGACGAATGGAATGGTCTCTCCCACGAGCACCACGGCCTGCCCAAAATTGTCCGGATGATCGCTCGTTGGCGCATTCGGTGCGAGACCGGGTGCGTAACTCAGCTTCTGGTACCCCATCGGATGCGTGGTGATGACATCGCGCCACCCATCGCTGTACCGAATATCAACCGCGCCGTTGATGAGTTCCCAGCGACCATGTTCGCCAGCTGGTCCATGCTCGCCCTTCCACCATGTACTCACCGCTGCACCATCGCTCGCAAGGGTGACATTGAAGAGTTCGTTCTGAGCATCGGTCAAGGTCCATGTGGCGACAGACTCCTGCCGCGTCATCGGCCGCTGCGCGTGGCCGATGTTCGAGGCAATGACGCAACCACTGAGCACCGCCGTCTGCGTCGTGATGAATCCAATGAGGACGAAGTTCGCGAGTCTTTGCATGGACGAAACTCTACTGCATAGCGATGGCACCAATTGCCGTACAGTCTCAGCGTGTGGCCGATTGATTATCCAGAGATTTTTGTTTCGATGCTCGCGATCGTGAATCCATTGCTAGGGATTCCGCTCTTTCTGAGCGTCACCGAACACATGTCCACGGCGCACCGAAATCGCGCTGCGCGTGCCACGGCAATCACGGTCTTTACGGTGCTGGTCGTTTCTATTCTGGCTGGAGAGTTCATCCTGGGGCTCTTTGGCATTAGCGTGATGGACTTCGCAATCGCTGGCGGCATTTTGATTCTCATCATGGCGATCAACATGCTGAATGCCCGATCCGATGGCGGCGCGCGCATCTCGGCGGACGAACGACTCGAAGCATCACAGCGCGCAAGTGTCGCGATCGTGCCGCTTGGGATTCCACTTCTCGCAGGACCGGGCGCAATCTCTGCGGCGGTTATTGTCGCGGGAGTGTCGCACACGACCGCACACAAAGTGATTCTGGTGGTGCTCTGTCTCGTCATCGGTCTGTTGACTTATGTCGCGCTTCGCGCATCACGTGGAGTTTCGCGACTGCTTGGAATCACCGGAATGAACATCGTGAACCGGATCATGGGACTGCTCCTCGCAGCGGTCGCGGTGAGTTTTATTGTGCGCGGCGCGCAGAATCTCTTTCCGATCCTCGGCACCACCCCAGCGCAAGTGCAGCACTTCACTGGGGGCTGAAGCCCGCAGCAGTTCGTGGTGGGGTTCGAAATGCCTCGTCCACGCTGGAAGCGAATGTCGCCCCTTCGGCTTCCCACGGAAAACGCGCCGCCTTCACGAACGCGAGGACGCGAGGATTCGCCGCCGCGAGTACCACTGGGATTCCTGCTCGCCAGAGTCGATCCACCGCGCTCTCGAGATTCACAATGCCGGTCGCGTCAATCATCGGCACTCCCGAAAGGTCGATGACCGCATACCGAGCCGTCCCTGATGTGCGAACTTCTTGCATCGCACGTTCGGCTGCACCGAAGAAGAGAGGACCCCGTACTCGGTAATAGAGGACTCCATGAGGCACTCGAACGGTGGTCGCTCCATCGGCCTCCCCGAGATCGACTCCTGAAAGTTCGGCCATGCGCCTCATGAAGATCAAGGCAGCCAAGACGACGCCAACTGAGACGGCGATGACCATATCCATCGAAACGGTCAGCACAAAACACACGATGAGCACGAGAGCGTCACCACGCGGGGCGTTGCGAACAACGAACACGCAGTGGCGAAGATCAGCCATGTTCATGGCAACGATAAACAGCAGCGCCGCAAGGCTCGCCATCGGTAACCATCCAAGCACCGGCGCCAGCAGCAGCGTTGCGCACAAGATGAAGATCGCGTGCACCATTGAAGAGACTGGGCTGATTGCCCCAGCACGAATGTTCGCTGCAGTGCGCGCAAGGGCGCCGGTGGCAGCAAACCCGCCGAAGAATGGCGCGATGATGTTGCCGATCCCCTGCCCGACGAGTTCGCCGTCTGGATGATGTCTGTGGTTGGTCTTGGCGTCAGCGATCACAGCACTGAGCAGACTCTCGATTGCGCCCAGCAGTGCGATAGCGATTGCGGCCTTCACGATCGACCCAAGGTGCTCGCTTGCGAGCGCCTCGTTCCACGGCAACGCGAACCGAGGAAGCGTGGTCGGAATCCCTCCGCGAGCGATGCCGTCGACGACACTTCCGAATCGAGAATCAATCGTCGAGGCCTGCCACGAGTCTCCACATGGTGCAAGAGCCATCGCGAGCATGATCGAACAGGGAAGCACCACGATCGCTCCAGGAACTCGCTTGCCCAGTGCGCTGCGGCCCCACAGAAGCAATGCGACAAACGTGAACACCCCGATGGCGGCGTCACCCGCATGCCAAGTCGACCACTGCGCAATCAAGAGTTCGGCGCGGTCGAGGTTCGACTCAGGCTGATGTGTGAATGTGATGCCAACGAAGTCCTTCACTTGAATGAGCGCGATCGTGAGAGCGATTCCCAGTGTGAAGCCAGCTGTCACCGGATAGGGAATGAACTCGACCAGCCGTCCCATCCGAAAGCACCCCATGCCGAGCAGAAACACTCCAGCGAGGAGCGACGCCAGCAGAAGTCCAGTCGGTCCATGCTGACTCACGATCGGCGCGAGAATGACCACAAATGCGGCCGTTGGACCTGACACTTGCACACGCGATCCACCGACGAGCGCTGAGAAGAACCCCGCGATCATCGCCGTATACAAGCCCGTCTCTGGGGGCATTCCACATGCAATTGCAAGCGCCATCGAGAGTGGAATCGCGATGATTCCGACCACGAGGCCCGACAGCGCATCGCGAACAAAGTCGCGCTTCGCGTATCCATCTGCAAGCGCTTCGCGCAATGCGCATGCGATCAATGGCTGCTTCGTTCGCTTTGTCATCGCTTGCCAAAGGTACTCGCTCACGATGCGCACTTGAGCAGTTGCGACACGGGATACCCTGCACCCGATGAATCGACGTGACTTCTTGCAGTACACAGGCTTCACTCTCGCAGCAAGCGTTGGCTTGTACGGGTGCGCTGTGGGCAGTTCCATCGAGGGCGCTCGACGCGGCCGGCATGCGCGACAGGCACGAAGGGTCGATCAGCCACTGCGGATTGCGTGCATCGGCGTTGGTGGCCGAGGGCTCGACAGCATGAACGAACTGATTGCCGAGTGCGCCGCTGGTTCACAACCGGCCTTCATTGTGATCGCGGCGCTCTGTGATGTTGACGAACGGTCGCTCGTGGGCGCTGAGAGCGTCGCTCCGCAGGCGAGGCTGTATCGGGACTTTCGAAAACTTTTCGAAGATGTCGACGATGGAGTCCTCGAGGTCGATGCGGTCATGGTGAGCACTCCCGATCACACACATGCGTGCGCGACGTCTTTCGCGCTCGCCTGCCGCCTTCCGGTTTACTGTGAGAAGCCACTGACCCATACCGCTTCGCAAGCGCGGGCGATCGCGAGACTTGCTCAAGAGGTTGGAGTGCCGACACAGATGGGAAATCAGATTCATGCGGGAGACAATTACCGCGCCGTTGTTGAGCTCATAAGGTCGGGAGCGATCGGCGAGGTAACTGCAGCTGATGGATGGGATGCACGCAGTTGGTGCTGCGGAGCGCTCACCCCTGATGCGCGCGTTCCCGATCACCTCAATTGGGATCTCTGGCAGGGACCAGCGGCGGCGAGCGCGTACATCGATGGGATTTCGCCTGGCAACTGGCGGCGCTACTGGAACTACGGCAATGGAACACTTGGCGACATGGCCTGCCACATTCTTGATCTTCCCTTCTGGGCCCTCGGGCTCGCAGAACGCGACAACCTCTCTGCCGAAGTGCGCGCGACTGGGCCATCCCCTGACTTGATCGGATGTCCAACATCGCTCGAAGTCTCGTGGGCCATCCACTCTGCACACGATCTCCCTCGGAGTGATCCACTGAACTTTCGCTGGTTTGACGGTGGATCGATCTCGCCGACGGTGCAGGAACTCGCCGGCAAGGATCGCCACGACTATGCGGGCCGATTCAACATGCTGTTTCAGGGGACGAAGGGATTCCTCTTCTCGAACTACAACGAACACCTTGTACTTCCACATGCGCTCGCCGCAGAAGTTCGTCCACCCGCGCCAACACTTCCTCGCCTTCGGGGACACCACCGCGAGTGGATCGACGCGGTGCGCGCATGGGTGAGCGGGCGGCCAGATGCGGCGGCGATGACAAGTTCGAACTTTGCGTACGCCGCTCGGCTGACCGAACTTGTGCTGATCGGAACCGCGGCGTTCCGAGCGCAGTCTCCAATCTCTTACGACTTTGGGGAGGGTGCATTCACTGGTCCGGCCGCTGAGCGCGCGACCCGATTGTTGAACGAGCCAGCGCGGGATGGCTGGCAGATGCGTACACGCGCGAAGGGCTGAGCCCCCCCGCTAGTATTGAGTCATGTCACGAACACGACCGCTCGTCGGCGTCATCATGGGATCGCGCAGCGACTGGGCGACGATGTGCCACGCGTGCGAAACGCTGGATGCCCTGCGGATTCCGTATGAGCAGCGCGTCGTCAGCGCACACCGCACACCGACCCAACTGTTCGCCTACGCCGATCGCGCGGCAGCACGTGGGATCGCAGTCATCATCGCTGGCGCTGGAGGCGCGGCACACCTTCCTGGGATGACAGCCAGTCGCACCTGCCTTCCAGTGCTTGGTGTTCCCGTCGAGAGCAAGTCGCTGCAAGGGCTTGATTCGCTCCTGTCTATCGTGCAGATGCCCGCAGGGATTCCAGTTGGAACGCTTGCGATCGGGCGAGCCGGAGCGATCAATGCCGCGCTCCTCGCTGCAAGCATTCTCGCTGGACAACACACCGAGATCATGCGCGCGCTCGCAGCGTGGCGATCACGGCAGACGCTTGCGGTGTTGGAGAATGCAGATCCAACAGCTCCTGAGCGTGAGCGAGCAGCAACACCGCCACGACGCGCCGCGCGATCACCACGCACGATCGCTCGATCTCGAAAGTCACGCGCGTGAAAGTCGGCGTTGTCGGAGGCGGGCAGCTTGGCCGCATGTTGGGACTGGCGGGTCTTCCGCTTGGCTTTCAATTCAGATTCCTCGAACCATCGAACGATGCGCCTTCGGCGCATCTCGGCGAGATCATTCGTGCCGCCTATGACGATTCCGATGGACTTGAGCGCTTTGCTCGCGACCTCTCATGCGCAACGTATGAGTTTGAAAACATTCCAGCAGCAACCGCGCAGTGGCTCGACGAGCGCCTGACGCTCGCTCCCACTGCGCGGGCGCTCGCGATCGCACAGGATCGCGTCGTCGAGAAGGCGACCTTTCGCGAGCTTGGAATTCCGGTGCAAGCGACTGCGTCAATTGCGTCTGAACTGGACATCCCCCTTGCGCTCGAACGAGTTGCGCTCCCTGCGGTGCTCAAGACGCGGCGACTCGGATACGACGGGAAGGGGCAGCGCACGCTGCTCGCCGATTCCGGTGATTCCATCGCATGCGTACGCAACGCGTGGAACGAACTCGGGCGTGTCCCGTGCTTGCTCGAGTCGTTCGTGACCTTCTCTGCCGAAGTCTCACAAATCGCAGTACGAGGCCGAACTCGATCGCACTCGAGGGCCATCGCCTTCTATCCACTCACACAGAACGAACATCGCGGTGGAATCCTATGGAAGAGCCAAACACCGGCTCCGTGCGATCCCACTGGCGAACTCGCACAGTCCGCGCAGGAGTATGTCACTCGGCTTATGGAATCGATCGACTACATCGGCGTGATCGCAGTTGAATTCTTCGTCACGCCGAGCGGGCTTGTTGCGAACGAACTCGCTCCTCGAGTTCACAATTCGGGCCACTGGACCATTGATGGCGCTGTGACAAGCCAGTTTGAGAATCACCTGCGCGCGGTCGCAGGACTTCCTCTGGGATCGACCGATCCGCGCGGCGCGAGTGTGATGATCAATCTTGTGGGCCGTGTGCCGATTGCCGCGCGTGTGTTCGACGTCGCCCACACCCACCTGCATCTCTATGGCAAGGGATCGCGTGCGGGGCGCAAGCTCGGTCATGTCACGCTGACTGCGCCAACGGCCCTGGACCTTGCTGAGCCTGTCGCGGCCGTCGAGCAGCTTGCCGCGTGGCAGACATAGCCGCGCGCGCCTCGCTCGCGCTCGCGCACCGTGACTGGGCAATCGCAAGTGCCTTGTCTGAAATGTCAATCCCAATCGCGCGGCGTCCAGAACTCACTGCTGCGACGAGTGTCGTGCCGCTTCCACACGTGGGGTCAAGCACGACGCCTTCAGGAACGCAGCAGGCGCCCACAAGCATCGAGAGCAGCGCGAGTGGTTTCTGGGTCGGCCACCCAGTCCGTTCAATCGCCATATTGTTGAGCGACGCGATGTCGAGCACATCAGTTGCCTTCTTCGTGCGTCCCCGCAAACGCGCGCTTCGCGCGGGCACTCTCGGCGGTTCAAACCAGTAGCTGTCTGTCTTCCCATAGAAGAAAATGTCATCGTGCTTGCGCGCGAACGAACGGGGTCCAGAGCCTCCAAGTCCATACGACCAGACGAGATGATTGACGAAGTTTTCGCCTCCGAACACTTCGTCAAGCATCATGCGCACATGGTGACTCGTGCGCCAGTCGACATGAACGAGAATCGATCCAGTGTCCCGAAGCAGCCGTCGTGCCTCAAGGAGTCGCGGCGCAAGAAACGCACGGTAGTGATCAATGTCGTCGAAACGATCGGCAAAATGCAGTCCAGTGCGACCACGCCGTTCGCTTCCAGAGTTGAACGGCGGATCGAGATAGACCAGATCGACTGACGCGTCCTGAAACTCGGCCATCACCCGCAGGCAATCGCCCTGCCGCACCATCCACGCACTTCCATCGAGTGGATCCATCCTGTACTCAGGTTGATTCAGGATGCTTCCGCTCGCGGATGTGCGCGGTCGTATGCCTCGCGCATCCGCGCAGTCGTGAGGTGTGTATACACCTGCGTGCTTGAGAGGGATTGATGGCCCAACAACTCTTGCACAGCGCGAAGATCCGCGCCGTTGTCCAGCAGGTGCGTCGCGAACGAGTGGCGGATCGTGTGCGGAGAGATGTCTGGATCGAGCCCTGCGATCTTGAGATACTTCGAGACCTTTCGACGGACCGATCGACTCGACAGTCGCGATCCAAGTTTGTTGACAAAGAGCGGGCAGGTCGGATCCATTGGAACGCGCTCGGCCTCAGCACGAGTCAGATAGCGCGCGATGGCACCCATCGCGTGCGATCCGATTGGCACTGCGCGCTCGCGACGCCCCTTGCCCTTGACCTTGAGTTGCCCCCCTTCGATATCGAGATCACCGCGATTGATGGCGACCACTTCGCTGACTCGAATTCCAGATGAGTACAGCGTTTCGAGAATCGCTCGGTCGCGGGCTCCCAGCAGATCTGCGTCGCTCGGAGCGCCAAGCAATCGTTCGACTTGGTCGACTGAGATTGCCTTCGGTAAACGGCGCGCCTGCTTGGGAGTGCGGATCAGCGTCATCGGGTTGCTTGCTGTGAGCCCGCGCTTTTCCATCCACTTATGGAAAGAGCGCAGCGTGGCGATCTTTCGCGCCGTCGTGGCCGCCGAGTAGTTCTGACCCGCCAGATGGGTCAAGAAGCCGCGGACGACTTCGACATCAGCCGAAAGCAATCGTCCACAGATCGTCGCGGTTGATCCGGACTCTCGCCGGTCGAGCGCCGCGCATTCGGCAGCCGCATCGATCTCGATCGAGTACTCGGTTGCGATGAAATCTGCAAACTGGCGCAGGTCCAGCCCGTAACAGCGCGATGTGTATGGACTGAAGTGGCGCTCATCAATCAGATACGAGAGAAATTGTTCAATCAGCGGGATGGCAGCACTCATCGGGAGCTCTTTCGTCGTGGTTTCAGGGTTGTCGATCCTCAATGCCGGTCGTGGTTCTTATCGGCGTTTCTCCCCAGTGGCAATAATGATAGTCCTATAAAGCGGTGTTTTTCTGCATGACTTTCGATCTCGTACAGACGTGGTGGCCGAGAACAACCATCGCTACACTCTTGCCCCGTCATTTCCATTCAGTCAGTCGATTGCGTAGCTCAGCTGGTAGAGCAAGTGGCTTTTAACCTCTAGGTCCTGGGTTCGATCCCCAGCGCAATCACTCGCCCTCTCTCGCGCGCGATTCTCCTCCGAATGCTCGTTGTTCACGCAAATTGGTCCGAAGGATGCCTCCATCTCTGGGGCGAATCATTGGCCTCGGCATCGAGCCGCAGCGATGGTGCTGCGCCAGACCATTCATTTGCCGCCACGGCGCGCGAGGTTCGCAGCGCACTCGAAGTTGTGGTCGGCTCGCTCAATGGCGCGAAAGAGTCGCGCCTCGAGTTACTGCTGCCGCACCGCGCGGAGGGGTCGAACGGGAACTCCACCCGCCATTCCCCTCTTCCCTCGAGCAGGCTTGCTGGGCTGCTCGGGCAACATTCAAGCGATGACGAGACGCTCACGCTCGAGCCGGCGCGCGTGCAGGCGGTGACCCTCTCGCCAAAGTCGGCGCTTCAACTGCTGCTGCAATTGCGTGAACTCGAAGGGGTGCAGAACGATCACTTTGTTACAGCTCACGGAATGCGCTGGTGGCTTGCGCTCGCCCAGTTTGCGCTCGATTGCGTGATCGATCAACGGGTGATCCCAACCGTTCTGCAACGGCGTGATGGCTCGTACAGCGCACAGTGGCGCCCATGGCTCAATGACCCCGATGCGAACTCACAGCTTGCAGACCTGCTCGCGAGTATGCCTGCTGCGGCACGGTCGATTGATGGCGCCAACGATCAGCCATGGCCAATCGTTGACTCGTTTCTCAGTGCTGTGGTTGATGGCGTCATTCGAACAGCGCTCATCAGTGAGGACTTCGAAGAGTCGATTGCCGACTTTGACACTGCCGTCGATCCTCACGCCGCATGGCTCTCTGGATTGCTCGGCCAGTCCGATCTCATCAAGGTTGCACGCCGTGCGTCGTTCGATGTGTTGCGTGACTCGCGCGGGTGGCTCGGAGTGCTGGATGAAGCTCGATCGACGACCGGGCTTCGCCTGCATCTTGACCTCCGTGAGCCTGAACTCGACTCGAACGAGGATGCGTCTGACGCATCGTGGCGAGTTGCCTTTGGACTGGTTGACCCCGAATCACCTGACAACGTGATTGATGCGCAGTCACTCTTCGAGCGTGTGAGCGGCAAGCGAGGAAGTGCCTCATCGGCGCGCACAGAAGCGCTCTCAGAGATGCTGCTGAAAGAACTTGCACGCGCGAGTCGAATCTGGCCAGAACTTGAAGAAGCACTTCAAGACGAGACACCGTTCGGACTCGACCTCGACACTCGGCAGGCCTATCAGTTCATGCGCGACCTGAGACCGATCATGCTCGAGGCCGGGTTCTTCGTCGAGGTGCCCCAGTGGTGGGGGCAGTCAGCGAGTCGCGTCAACATGAACCTGTTGATCGATTCGCCAGAGCATCCGCCAGGGACGGTCGACGGAAACGGGGGCGCCGATGTCGGATCGACGGGATCGCCACATGCAGGACTCGGACTCGGCTTGCAGTCGCTTGTGGGGTATCGCTGGCAAGTCGCGCTCGGATCGCAGATCGTGTCGGTGGAGATGCTCGAAAAGTTGGCTCAGCGAGGCGCGCCGCTCGCGCGCGTCAACGGCCAATGGGTCGACCTGCGACCCGAGGACATCGACTCAGCGCTCAAGTTCCTGCGAACGCATCCTGGGGGCGACATGACCCTCGTTGAGGCACTTCGGATGGCGCACGGGATCGACGGACCACCCGAGGCGCTTCCAGTAAGCGGGGTGCAAGCAACTGGATGGGTTCGCCAGTTGCTGTCGGGCAAAGATGCAACTGAGAGTTTTCAGATGACTGGTCCTCCAGAAGCATTTCAAGGGACGCTCCGCCCTTACCAACTATCAGGACTCAGTTGGCTCGCCTTCCTCGATCGACTCGGGTTGGGAGCCTGCCTCGCTGATGACATGGGCCTCGGCAAGACCATCCAGCTCATCGCGCTCCTGCAGCATGAGAGGGCGAAGGGGTCGGCGGCAATTGGCGGACCCTCACTACTCGTGACTCCTATGTCAGTGCTCGGTAACTGGAAGCGCGAACTTGCGCGATTCGCGCCTGAACTCAGCGTCCATATTCACCACGGTGTCGATCGGCCAGCAGGCGAACGCTTTTGCGACATCGCGCAGTCACATGATGTTGTCCTGACGACCTATGCCATCGTTGTGCGAGATCAGGAGGCGATGAAAGAAGTGCTGTGGAGGCGCGTCGTGCTCGACGAGGCGCAGTACATCAAGAATCCTCCTACCAAGCAGACGGCTGCGATTCGATCGCTGAAGACTCGTTCGCGTGTAGCGCTCACGGGAACCCCTGTTGAGAACCGACTCGCCGAACTCTGGTCAATCATCGAGTTCTGCTGCCCTGGATATCTCGGGACGAACCAAGAGTTTCGTCGCCGCTTTGCAGTCCCGATCGAGCGAAATCGCGAGCAGGACGCTGCGCAGCGGTTGCGGTCGCTCGTGCGTCCCTTCATTCTTCGTCGACTGAAGACTGACCCAACCGTGATCAGTGATCTCCCTCCTCTCGTTGAAAGTCGCCAGCACATCACGCTGACTGATGAGCAGATGACTCTCTACGACAAGGTCGTTGCAGACATGCTCGGCAAAGTTGAGGCAACCGAGGGCATTCGAAGGCGCGGGCTGGTGCTGAGCGCGCTGGTCAAGCTGAAGCAAGTTTGTAATCATCCTGCGCACTTTCTCGGCGAAGCGTCGGGAGAACTGTCGAAGCAGAAAACACGTGGAGCCAAGGGCGCCCCACCGCGGGCAACCGACGCGGTCGAGCTCGCGAGCGACGACGAGGGCGATGACCTCGACCTTGCGCCACTCTCGGCTGCCGCGCTCACGCCAAGCCGCAGTGGCAAGACTCAGCGGCTGATCGAGATGCTCGAAGAAGTCGTTGCCGCCGGCGACAGTGCGTTGATCTTCACGCAATACCGACAGATGGGACATCTGCTCGTCGGCATGATCCGCCAAGCGCTTGATATCGAGCCGCTCTTCTTACACGGCGGAACGTCGCAAGCGAAGCGCGATGCGCTCGTTGAACGATTCCAAAAGAGCGATGGCACGACGCCAATCTTTGTGCTCAGCCTCAAAGCTGGAGGAGTCGGGCTCAACCTCACCGCCGCGAATCATGTCTTTCACTTCGATCGATGGTGGAACCCAGCGGTTGAAAACCAAGCGACAGATCGCGCATTTCGCATCGGCCAGACGCGCACGGTCAATGTGCACAAGTACATCTGCACGGGCAGCCTCGAAGAGCGCATAGACCAAATGATCGAGCAGAAGACTGAGCTCGCGACCAACATCATTGGCGCTGGCGACGCGTGGCTCACTGAACTCTCGACTGGACAATTGCGAGAATTGCTCACGCTTCGACGCTCAGGACTGGAGGGCGGAGAATGACGCAGTGGCCCGACCAGAACCGACCGCGGCAACCCGAAAACCCTCGGCGCGTCATCGGTGGTTACAAATTCAAGCGCAAGCAGGGTGTGGCTGGTTTTTCGTGGACCGCAGATCTCTTTCTGCGCGCAGTGCTTGCAGGCGCAGACGCCGAGGCGCGCGACGAGGGACTTTCGTACGCGATCTCAGGCCAGACGGTGAAGCTGATCCCATCTGCGGGACGCATTGACGCCGATGTTCAAGGGCGTTCGTCGCGGCCGTACAAACTCGAGCTTGTCTTTACACCATGGACCCATGACGAATGGGACCGCATCATCGCGGCATTTTCGGCCGAGGCGCTTTTTGCTGCACGTTTTCTTGTTGGCGAATTGCCGCAGACGGTCGCTCCGCTGATCACGTCCCTTTCGATCAAGACCCCTATCGTCGCGGTGAAACCAGGCGCGAAGAGCAACAGCGATCCAGTGGTGACCTGCACCTGCGGCGAACCACAAGTCTGCAAGCACGTTGTTGCGATGTCGTACATCTTTGCCGAGCGCCTCGAAGAGGAGCCGCTCTTGCTCTTTCAACTGCGCGGGATGCCGGTCGCCCGCGTGCTTGAGCAGATTCACCAAAAGCGGACGCTCTCGACTCGGGGAGAGAATCAGGCGCACCCCCTGCCACCTGCGGCAACCGACGAATCGCTCGTCGTTCCACTTGAGAACGCGCTGCATGACTTTTGGCGGCCTGGCCGACGGCTGCACGAGCTCGAATCGCGACCAGTTCCAACACACACTCCGCACGCGCTGCTACGCCGACTCGGCGCAAGCCCGATGGGCGGACGATTTCCGCTCGTGGGTTTGCTTGCGACGATCTATGACACCGCCCGCGCGCGTGGCATCGCGCTGCGGGACCGTGATTCGCAATAGTGACACACTGATTCACTCTCGCGGCGTCTCATTCACTGTCCGGCATCGCATACCATCGCACGAAATGGCACTGCCTCGCACCTCGCCCAAAGCCCAGTCGCGCTCGATTCAGGCGGCTGCGCGGGCACTTGCGCGTGGCCGACCGCGCGAAATGCGCGCACGCGCCATCGTCCCCGACCACGACGCGGTCGCGTGGACCGCTCAGCATCTTCACCGAGTGATCTTTGGTGTGGCGGATCCTCTTGGCGGTTCGAGTGAAGTCACACTCCAGACGATCTCAGAGATTCTGATTGCCGAGATCGCCGCCGCGTTTGCGGCGACATCGAAGGACGCCGCGACGGCTACTGCGCGTGCAACCGCCACGCTTCGTTCACTCATGCGGTCGCTTCCAAAAATCCAGCGCGCGCTGCTCATTGACCTCGAGTGCGCGTACAACCGAGATCCAGCAGCGCGCACGCGCGTCGAAATCGTCTTGTGCTATCCGGGGCTTCGCGCGCTCTGCGTGCATCGGATCGCCCATGAACTTGATCGGATCGGAGTGCCACTCATCCCTCGAATGCTTGCTGAAAGTGCGCACGATTCGACTGGCATCGACATCCACCCAAGCGCATCGATCGGGTCTGGGTTCTTTGTCGACCACGGCACGAGTGTTGTGATCGGCGAGACGTCGGTCATCGGCAAAAACTGCACGATCTATCAGGGAGTCACGCTCGGCGCGCGTCGTTTCAATCGTGACGCGAGCGGCGCGATTCGCAAGGGCAGCAAGCGACACCCGACACTTCGGGACAATGTGACCGTCTACGCAAACGCGACGATTCTCGGAGGCGACACGATCATCGGCAAAGGATCCACGATCGCCGCAGGTGTGCTGGTGCAAGAGAGCATCCCCGCGAACTCGATTGTGAAACCAGCTCGCGTCGAGCTCACCGTCGCGCGGACTCGACGCTAGTTGCCGCCGCCGATGGCGCCACCAGCCTGCCCGCCGCCACCGCCGCGCCCGCCCTGCCCGCCAAACCCGCCCTGCTCCTGCATCGTGCGGAACATCTCTTCGCGTTCGGTTTCATCAAGCGTGCCATCGTTGTTCTTGTCGGCCTTCTTGGCAAGGGGCTGAAAATTCTCGGGCATGTCGGCAATCTTGCCGCTGCCAAATCGATTCTGCCCTCCTCCACGCCGGCCGCCAGAACGCCGAGCTGGCAGTTTGGTTTGCTGCTCTGGGGTCAACAGTGCCTTGAGCTGATCGAGGAACTTCTTGTTGAGCTCGTCGCGCGTGTCATCGAGTTCAGCAACTGGATCTGGATCTCCAGACCGTCCCATCATGCCTCCGAATCCGAACGAAGTTCCTGACAACATCCCGATGATGCGGTCAGTCTCTTCGAGACGCTGATCTGGTTCATGCTTGCGAGTTGCTGCCACAAGCTTCTCGTTGATCACACCAAGCTCTGCGAGATACACCCCTTGCAGGTTCTGGATCGATGCCATGACATCAGCGGCGAGGTCTGCCAACTCGAGCGCCTTCGTAAACGCTTCCTGCGTTGAAGTCGTCTGGTAGATGCGCCGGAACGCCGCCTCAAGTGCCGCGCGATTGAACTTCTCGCCATCTTCAACTGGCATCGCGCCCACGATCAGTGTTCGAAACTGATCATTGACATCACGCACGCTCTTGCGCAGCGCAACCTGCCGCTTTGCGATCGCCTTCGCTGCATCGATCTCTCCATCGAGCACGGCCCGCATCAACTTTGGCGCGCTCTGCTCGAGATACTCCTCACGGGCGCGCAGTGCGTTATCGAGCTGTACTTCGTAGTCGTCGAGCGACTTCACCGACAAATCAATCGATGGCTGCGACAACCCACTTTGATCCATCACCAACAGCAGATTCGTTCCTTCTCCTGACAGCAGCGCATTCTCCATCGTCTTCTCTCGGCGAAGAAAGCGCTGGAACTTGCTCCAGTTGGGCTTCTGGGTCTCAGTCAGTGTTCCTTCGATCCCATCGAGCACCACTTGGCGCATCTTCGACTTTTCAGTCGTCCAGCGATTGAACTCATTGAGAATCTCTTCCATGACGCCCTTCGTTTCGAGGTCGGCGCCAGTTGCCTTGCGTTGTGCGAATCGCTCAGCGCTGAACTTCGCGGTTGCCGCTGCGATGACCTTCGCACGAGTCTCTGGAGTGATTGGCCCGCCATTCTCAACCTCCATCTGCTCGATCGACTGTTGGATTGACTCCTGCATGCCGCGCATCTGTTCGCGCATGTCCCCGCCGAAGAATCCCTGAAAGAGTCGCATGGTCGCATCGCGCACCTTCGCCTGAGATTCGTCCGACGCAGGCACAAATGCGAGGTCGTAATCGTTGATCAACGTCTCAACAATCAGCATCTGTCCGTCATCGAATGAGAGCTGCTCCTTAAAAAGAGGAATGTCTCGGCGCAGAAAGTCTGGCTTGAACGAGGTCATAATCTGACCAAACGCTCCCATTCGTCCGCCAGGCCCACCCGGTCCGCCGCCACCGAATCCACCCATTCCTCGACCACCGCCTTGACCACCTTGCCCGCCTTGCCTCGCTTGACCTCCCTCTGCACCCTGAAGAATCTGCCCACCCTGCTGCCCTTGTCCCGCTGCTGGGGCGGGCGCCTGAGAGGGGGCAGCCGGCGAGCGTGTTTGCCCTGCGTCTTGCGCGCTGACTGTGAACGCAAGAGCGAGTGGAAGGAGCGAGAGTCCGACGACGGCGGATGAGCGCAAGGAAGATCGTGAGACGAGGAATCGCATCATGGCGGACTTCTTTCGGTAGGAGAGATCACTTTCGCAAGAAACGGCGCGTGGACGACGAATTCCACGGGTAGCGATTGTACGAACCGCCGCGCCCAATTGGCAGTTTTCTTGAGTTTCGGGACAGCGATGTGTGCGCGATCCAACCTATTTTTCGGCACTCAGGCTGTAGATCATTCCCTCTCCATCAGCGCCTCCCTCGGTTCCGCAAATGAACAGTTCGCCATCATTTGACTCGCCAAAGCTCGCTGGAAGAAACCGTTTACTGCCTCCTACAACGCGCGGTTGCGAGACGAGTCGCCCATCAACGGCACGGAGCCCCCACATCGTGCCGAAGGCATAGTCGGCGTAGAGGTACACACCGACGAGTGATGGGTAGCGCGTCCCTCGATACACATATCCACCAGTCACCGAGACCCCATCGCGACGCGGATACTCAGCGATCGGATCGATGAATCGCGACGATGCCTCGCTCGTATCAGGCACCCCTTCTGTTGGGTGCGAACCCTCTCGTGGACGCCATCCATAGTTTCCACCCTTCACGACGATGTCGATTTCTTCGTACAAGTTCTGACCGACATCGCCGGCGTACAGCTCTCCCGTCAAGCGATCGAAACTCATTCGCCAGACGTTGCGCAACCCATACGCGTACACCTCCTTCGCAGCTTCGGGGGTCGAAACGAATGGATTATCTGCTGGTATTCCATACAGCTTCCCCTCGGAGGGACGATCCACATCGATTCGCAGCACTTTGGCGAGGAGCGACTTCAGGTTCTGACCATTTCCCCACGGATCATTGCCTGCTCCTCCGTCACCAGTCGAGACATAGAGATACCCGTCACGGCCAAAAAGCACTGTGCCTCCGTTGTGGTTCCACGCTGGGTCTGCGACTTCGAGCAGCACTGTGAGCGAACTCGGGTCGAACGTGCCGTCGGACCCTTGGGTGATGCGTGCGAGCACTTCACGATCGGGGTGTGTGGAGTCCTTCTTCGCGGTGTACCAGATGAATGCGAAGTGATTGACTGCGGCGTCTGGATGAAACGCAAGTGAGAGCAGCCCCTGTTCATTGAATTTGTCGAAAACTGGTCCAGATGAAAGATCGAGGACCACACGCCCGGCGCTCGATGAATCAGTTGTATCAATCTCGATCACCCGTCCAGCCTGCTCCACCACATAGAGTCGATCTGCGCGGCCAGGGCACGCAACCACCTGTACAGGTCGCTTCAGCTCGACATTCGCGAATACACGTCGCATGCGAACACTCGGAATCGCTGCCGCAGTCCCCTTCTCGCCTTGCGGCGCGGCCTCCTGCGCGCCAATAGCCGAACACGCGAGCGCGACAATCACGAGTGAAGCAGTCCAATTCATTGCAGCGATCCTATGCCGATCGCAGCGCACACGAGTGACGTAACGCAGTGACTATGCTGAAGCGATGCCACACGTGCTCGTTTGTCTTTGCGCGCTTTTTCTGCCTCTCTACGGATTCTGGCAGGCTGCGCAGGCTCCGCCGAGCTCGCCCACTCCTCCTGCGCGCTTTCGCCCCCTGTTCGACGGCACCACGCTCACGGGATGGGTCGGTGACACCGCCGGATATTCGGTGGTTGACGGAGCGATCGAGGCGGGTGCCTCTGGGACGAATCTTTTTTCCGCTGCAACGTTCGCTGATTTTCACCTCAAGTTTGAGTTCCAACTGACTCCGGGGGCGAACAACGGAATAGGAATTCGCGCTCCGCTCGAGGGTGACGCGGCCTACGAGGGAATGGAGATCCAAGTGCTCGACAATTCATCGAGCAAGTACGCCTCGCTCGCTCCTTGGCAGTACCACGGGTCGATCTATGGAGTGGTTCCTGCGAAACGCGAACATCTGAAGCCAGTTGGCGAATGGAATCACGAAGAGATCATCGTGGATGGGTCGAAGGTTCGGGTGATACTCAACGGCACACCGATCGTTGATGCTGACGTTTCGAAAGCTGCTCACGACGGAACGCCCGATGGCAAGCCCCATCCGGGGCTTCGAAGGCAAGCCGGCCATATCGGATTTCTTGGCCATGGCGATCGGGTGCGGTTTCGCAAGATCGAGATTGCGGAGTTGCATTGAGCGCGGATGGTGCTGAGGGACGACTACGAGCGGCGCTCATGCGGCTCGAACGCCCACTCGCCCAAGCGGGGTTTCTGATCGGAGATGTTCGGGTGCTTGACCAAGGGGCGTGGGGACGTCTCGATGCAGCGCTCGAAGGAACTGCGCTCTCTGGAAAACTGCAGGTACACCTCAACAAGAAGGGCGACATCAGCATCGTCCCTCAGGGGAACGCCGCGTACTCGATTCGCAAGGCGCTCGAGAGCGAACCGATCACGCTTGCGCCGACAGCGTCACCGCCATTGACCGCTTCGAATGCACGCTCACTCGTGGCGCGAGAGATTTCGAGCGCACGATCACAATCTGCTCAGCCCACTCGCTCGACGGCTCGCGGAATGCCTGGCGAACTCGTCGTCGATTGCTCGAAGTATGGCAAGTCGCTCATCGGTCCGACCGAGTGGCGTGGCGTCGTGCATTCGGCATCCCATGGGTGGCGCGAGGTCTTCCACAGCCCGCTCTACGAACGCGGGCACAACAATCTTGGCGAGTTTCTCGCGATCATTGATGCGTGCACTCGAATCGAGCGCCGTGAGATCGAATGCGCGTCACTCTGGAGCGACTCGAAGACAGCCCTCAGCTGGTTCCGAACCGGCATCATCAAGACAACGCTCGATGTAGAGGCGGTGTGCGATCCTCTTTTTGTTGAGGCGGTGCGACAAGCGCAGCAGTGGCTCGAGCAGTCGGACAGGCGCGCGTGGATGAAACTCTTCTCGCGCTGGGACGTGACCGTGCGCGGCGAGAACCCCGCCGACTTTGGGCGAAAGTGATCCCTTTACCCAGTTGGCGGGGCAACCGCGGCGCTGATGCGCGAGGCAAGATCGGCATGTGGAATCGTGAGGAAGACTCGGCCGAGTTCTGGATCGAAGTGTGATCCGAGGCACCGCTCAATCTCGAGCAGAACTTCCTGAATCGAGCGCGCGGGCCGATAAAACCGTGCACTGGTCATTGCATCGAAACAGTCAGCGATACAAAGCACGCGTCCGAGCTGTGAGATTTGATCGCCCTTCAGGTTGTTGGGATACCCCTTGCCATCCCACCGTTCGTGATGCTCGAGAACGCCTGGAAGCACCTCGCGCATCTGCGGGATGTCGCGCAGGATCATGTGTCCAGTTGCGGGGTGTTCGCGGATACGCGCAAACTCGTGAGGCTCAAGGTGTGTCGGTTTTCGCAAGATCTCTTCAGGGACGCCAATCTTTCCGATGTCATGAACAAGTCCGCATACGCGTGCTTGTTCAACATGTTCATGCGATAGATTCGCTGCGCGGGCGAGCAGCGCCGCGAATTCGCTGACGCGGTCAGAGTGGCCCCGGGTGTACGGGTCCTTCGCGTCGATGGCGGCAATCAGTGCCCGCATGGTTCCGCCAAACATCTGCTGTTGTTCGAGATCAAAGCGCTGTTGCATCTTGCCGCGCGCGATGTTCGAGAGCGACAGTCCTGTCAATCGAGCGACGGCAGCGGCAAACCCTGCCGCTTCAAGGTCGCGCGCCTCATCGCTCCCTCCTGCGCGATTATCGAGGTAGATCCAGCCGAAAAACATCGTTCCTGCCTCAACGGGCACGCAAATCGCTTGCCGAATTGACAGCGACTCGAGACTTGCCGCGAGCGTTGCGCCTGGAGAGGCGCCGCTCTGATGCACATAGATGCCATGGCGCGCGCGCTTGAGCAGGCTGCGGCTGACCTGCAACTCACCTCGAGCCCCTGAGATCGCGCCAGTTTCTGCGACCACCTCAATCAATCCAGTCTCGCTTGACTGACGCAGAAAGGCGACATTCACAAATCCAGTTGCCGACGAGAGAGCCTCGACGGCCGCTTGCCCAACGGACACTTCATCTTCGGCCATCGCGATTTCTTCGCTGACTGCCAAGAGACGCACGAGCAATCCTTGGGCAAAGTCGGCTGGAGACTGAACCTCGGCGAGCGCGACGAACTCTTCTGAAGTCTCTGGCTCGTTCACGATGGTCTGCGAACCCTCGGCGATCGTTCGATCAGTCGAAGGGCCTTCGACTTGAAATCGCCACGGGCGAATCTCGAGACTATCGGCGTGATAGAGGCGCACCTCACGGTGCTGGGTCAATTTGACGCCATTGAGATACGTTCCAGAGGTCGAACCACAGTCGCGAATGCGCCAGTGCCCGCCGTCCTTTCCCACTCCAGGAGCCCAGTGAATCTCGGCGTGCAGTCGCGAAACCTGTCGCTGCGTGAGATGCACCCCGCACTCGGCGCTGCGACCGATCGTGATCACCCGAGGTGGAACGAGCTGCACTTCGAGATCTCCGTCGACTGAATTCCCGAGGAGTCTCCAAGGCATGAGGTTGATTATGCCATGCGCGCCGTGACTGCGTCCACCCCTCGGAGACGGCCGTCCCCCGAAGGCGGGGTCAGTAGGAAGCGGTTCCCTTGGGATTCCAGATCAACTTCGGCTTGTTCCAGTCGCCCAGCGGCTGCCCTGGATCGCGACTTCCCTGCATCGAACGGGTCGCAAGATCTGTCAGAACATGCGCGACGTGGCCATCGGCAAACGCGATGTGCCCTCCATCAAAATGGCGATTCGCAAACCCGCGCCAGTCTGACTGATTCACCGAAAGGTCCTGGCCAAAATAGGGATCGCTCGCCGGAAGTTCATCCGCCCGACTGCGCAGCTCAAACATCAACACCGTCGCTGCACTGTCTGGGATCATCGCCATTGTGATCACCTTCTTCGGTTCGGCGACGAGATCGGCTGCAACCACATCATTCAGCCTCGTGTTCGGAACATAGTTGAAGCAGAATGAGCCCGCGCCGAAATCCCAGGGCGCCTCAGGGTTTGCAGCCGCACCCGGATCGATGAACAGCGATCGCATGGGTGGGATTGGAATCTCGTCTTGACCACTCAGGCTCATCGAGACGATTTCGCTGTATGGCTTCTCACCCGCAAGTTCGGCCACCGCGTTGGCCCAGTACGTCTTCTCGGCGAGGTTCGTTGCCATATCCGAGACCGCTTGCATCCCCTCCCACGGCAAACGCTCCTTGTGCGTTGACGTGTAGTTAATGGTTGCCGCGCCCCACTGTTTCAAATTGGCCTGACTTCCAGTCGCGTTGCTCGCCTTTCGAGCGGCGGCGATTCCAGGAACGAGCAGTCCAATGAGCAGCGCGATGATGCCAACCACCACGAGAATCTCGACGAGCGTGAAGGCTCTTGGGGCAGTTGACTTCATGGTTCAATCCTAGCTCGCTCGACTCCAAAGTCCACGAGCTGGATCAGCCTTCTTGTGTGAGACCTTCGGTCTCACTCGACGCTCCCGCGGCGTGGTCGGCGCTGACAAGCGACTCCCGATATCCGCTCACGAGCTGCTCGAGCATCGCCCGAACCGCTCCTACATCGTGTTGATCGAGCGCTGCTTCGAGTCGGTCCACGCTTGGTTCGAGCGCCTCCCACGGGATAAACCGCTCGTTTGCCCGAAGAATCGATGGGTGCTCAGTCGGTCCACAGTTATCTCCAATGAGCAACTCTTCGAAGAGCTTTTCGCCAGGCCGAAGACCAGTCGTTTGAATCTCGATATCTCCGTCGGGGTGATCGGCGCTCTTTTCGCGATATCCCGCAAGCCGAATCATGTTCCGCGCAAGGTCGATGATCTTGACGGGCTCACCCATATCGAGCACAAACACTTCACCGCCCTCCCCCATCGCGCCAGCCTGAATCACGAGCGATGAGGCCTCGGGGATCGTCATGAAGTAACGAGTGATATCGGGATGAGTCAGCGTGACTGGACCACCTCGGCGAATCTGGTCGGTAAACAGGGGCACAACAGATCCGCTCGACGCGAGCACATTGCCGAACCGAACCATCACGAAGCGCGTCTTTCGCACTGGCTTTGCGTGAAAGCTCCGTGCACTCGCTTGGCCTCGCCCGTGCTCTGCGAGTGCTTGCAGGCACTTCTCGGCAAGCCGCTTGCTCGCTCCCATCACGCTGGTGGGGCGTACTGCTTTGTCCGTCGAGATGAGCACAAACGACTTCACCCCAAGTTGCTGCGCGACCTGCGCGACACGAAGCGTTCCGATGACATTGACTGCGACCCCCTCGACCTCGTTCGCTTCGACGATGGGAACATGCTTGTACGCCGCTGCGTGGTAAATCGTCTCGATCTTGTGATCCCGGACAACTTGCTCGAGCCGCACCCGATCAAGAACCGACGCGAGCACCGCGACGATTTGAACTCCGCTCGCTTCACCCACAAGCCGTCGCAGTTCGTTCTCAATTGTGTACAGGTTCAGTTCGCAGCTATCGAGCACGACGATCCGACGCGGACCCTGTCGCAGCACTTGTCGAGCAATCTCGGACCCAATTGAACCACCCGCCCCTGTGACAAGTACGTTCGACCCGCTGATATTGCGCGCAAGGAGTTCGGACCGCGGCTCGACTGGAGTTCTCCCCAAGAGATCCTCGATCTTGATAGCCCGCACAGCGTCCGTTCGCGCCGTCCCCTCAGCAATCTCGCTGAGCGTTGGAACGAGCATGACGCGAAATCCAAGTGCTGAGAGTTCTTGAAACGCCTCTCGGCGCCGCCGGCGGCAGGACTCTGGAAGCGCGAGCAGAATCGTGTCGACGCGCAACCTGTTCGCGATCGAACGGATCTCGGCGGCGGGATACACACGCAAACTCCGAATCTCGGTTCCGACACGCTCAGGGTCATCATCGACGAATGCGACGATCATTGAGCGTTGATCCTGCGCGAGCATCGAGACCAACCCAGCTCCAACATCTCCAGCTCCGTACACGATCATGCGAGATGCCTTCCCTGCCGATGCCCTTCGCAGCACAAATCGAGCCACTGCTCGCGAAGTGCCGATTCCAATCAGTGCGGCCATCCAGAATCCCACGAGTGCCGAACGCGGCAGTCCCTGCGCTCGGTCGGTCATGAGTGCAAAGAATGCAATCAACAGAACTGTCGCCGTCACTGCACCAGCAACGCGCAGCGCGAATCGCAGTCCGACATATCGGGTGATCTCTCGGTAAAGCCCCGCGCCAAAGCAACACATCACTCCCACGACCGCTGAGCTCGCGCAGAGCCACATCAACGAGTTTCCTGGCAGTTGTGGCCACCAACTCTCGAGTCGGGTGGCGAGCGCGAGCCACATCGCCGCAACGAAGCAGAGGCCGTCAACCGCGAGTGCGAGAACTTGCTTCCCCCGGCGAGGAATTCGATCGAGCGACGAATTCATCCACGCAGCGTAGTCGATGCTTCGAGCGAACACGAGAGAAAACTGCCCGATTCCACTTGACCGATAAGTGGCGACACCATCTCACTCACCATTTCAACAGTAGGCCCGCCGGGACTTGAACCCGGATGAGGGTGAACTCTGCGGATTTTAAGTCCGCTGCGTCTGCCAATTCCGCCACAGGCCTGTGCGCATTCCGTCGCGGCGATGCGTGTGATTCACTGATGAGCGTATCCCAAGTGCGAATGAGCGCGCGAAACTCTGTCACCAAACTATCCTCAATCGATGCCCTCGTCGGATCGTTCGCCGCCTCTTACTGGGATCACGGTAATCGATCTAGGACGAGTTCTCGCAGCTCCATTTGCGACTTCAGTGCTTGCGTCACTCGGGGCGCGTGTCATCAAGGTTGAACGGCCAGGGCGCGGCGACGATGCGCGTGCATTCGGCCCACATCACAAGGGAAGGAGCCTCTATTTCACCAGCGTCAACTGCGATAAAGAATCGATTGCCCTCGACCTGACGAACGATGGCGACCGGCAAGTGTTCGAAGCACTGCTGAGCGGCGCCGATGTGATGGTGGAGAACTTCGCTCCTGGCGTCATGGCAGCGTTTGGATACAACTGGGAAACCCTTCACGCGCGCTGGCCCCGATTGATCTACGGAGCCCTCTCAGGATTCGGTCAAAGCGGACCGCTCTCGTCGGCGCCAGCCTACGACATCATCGTGCAGGCGCTCAGCGGGATGATGGATTTGACTGGGACTCCCGGCGGTCCCCCAGTGCGGGTTGGCGTTTCGATGGGAGACCTGGTCGCGGGCCTTTACATGGCACTCGGTGTCGTGAGCGCGATCCACAAACGATCAGCCACTGGATCTGGATGCCTCATCGATGTGGCGATGCTCGATTGCCAGATCGCCTTCCTCGAGGCGGCTGTCACGACCTTCACCACGACACGCGTCTCACCGAGGGCGCTAGGGACACGACATCCGTCGATCGCCCCCTTTCAGGCATTCCACTGCAACGATGCATGGATCGTCATCGCCTGCGGGAACGACAACCTCTTCAAGACACTCTGCGATGCAATCGGCCGAGATGACCTCGCGCGCGCGCCTCGGTTCGAGACCAACGCAGCTCGAATCGCGGCAGTCGATCAACTCGATGCGCAACTCACGGCGACACTGGCGACGCGCACCGCCGAAGAGTGGGTCGAAGTACTCACAGCTGCAGGGGTGCCATGCGCTGCGATCCAGTCGATCGAACAGATGGTGGCGATGCCGCAGGTCGCCGCTCGAGGGATGATCGTGCCGGTTGATGATCCAGAGCTCCCCGCGACGTGTGTCCCAGGCAACCCGATCAGATTCAGTTCGGTCACGCCCCGAAGTTCGCGCAAGCGCGCTCCGACCCTCGATGGCGATCGGGCGGCGATCCTGCAAGAACTCGCTCATCGTCTGGGCGGTTGAGAATCCACTCGCCACTCGTAAACTCATGCCATGTCTGTGGATATTGATCGAGCAACGCTTTGGTTTTTGACAGCCCGCGGGATGAGTGCTGCCTGCTCGAAGACCTCGCACGAAGTGCACTCGTCGGCTGCGGGGCTCTTTGCTCAATCTGTCCTTGGCTTTTCGGAAGATGTCTGCATCGAGGGGAAGTCATTCGCGCGAATGCAGCGCCTCTCGTTGATGGATTGCCTCGCCGGTGTTGCGGCGCTTCCACTTGAGATTCGCGAGAAGTTTCTCACCGGTGCACTCATGATCGCGCTTCTCGATCGAACGATGGACCCATCCGAGGTGCGGTGGGCTTCGGCGCTCGCGAGCGCAATGAAACTCACTGCGGCGCAGGTTGAAGAGTGCTGCCTTGGAGCGCGCATCTTGACGGACATGCTGCATCCAGTGAGTCAAAGGGCTTGAGCGATGGAGGAACCTTCGGCAAACTTCGGATTCCTCGCAGCGATCGATCGGCGGCTCTCACGACTCGGGAAGCAGGCTGAGACATATGCCCACTCCGACCCCGAGGCATGCCTTTTCAAACTGCGACTGATGGTTGAGATGATGGCTTCTACGCTCGCACGAGTCGCTCTCGGCAACGCCCTCCCCCCTGAACTTGGCGTCACTCTGGGCGAGCTCGAGCGGCGAGGGGTGCTCCCTCGGCGCGAGGCAGACAGCATGCACGCGATCCGACGCGATGGCAATTCAGCCGTTCACGGTGGAACTGCGCCAGCGTCAACGGCACTTCGAAGGTTGCGCGATGCCCACTCGCTCAGTTACTGGTACACGCAGGCACTCACCCGAAAGCCAACTGGACCGCGACAGGAGTTTCAGGTGCCAGAAGCCGCGCGTCCTCATGGAGGAGTTGATCCACAAGTCGCTGCAGCAGAAGTACTTGAAGACCAGATTGAGCAGCGCAGACGACGCACTCGAGAAGCGCTGATGCTCTTCCGCGATGAAGCAGAGCGCGTCGAAATGACCGCCCGATACCGCAGCGAGCTCGATGGACTTGATGCCGCGGCCGCGACTGCCGGAGAGTCCGACTTCGACGCTGAGACGATGGCGCTCATCATCGCGCTCGAGCTCGAGCAGTTGCTCGAACATCCAACATTCGGACGAGCGAGTCGCGATGCGCGTCGCGACGCCGAGGCGCAACTCAATGCAGTCAAGCAACGGCTCGATGCGCAAGAGTCGACCTTCCGAGAGGCGCGCGAACGCTTGACGACTGACAATTTGTAGGACCCCCTTCTCATCCGATTGCACGCGTGAGTACATTTGCACGCAAGGAGGATCGACCATGGACGGCGACCTATCAGTTGATTATCTCGGTGACGGGTACTACGCACTCTTTCGAGACAACGGCGATCGACGCATCATTGAATGTGTTGCTCCACGTGTGACTGACATCTTTCGAAATGTCGCGCGGCGCTTCGGCCACGATCACCCCGTCGAAATGTCATACACGGCGCACCTCGTGTTCAAGATCGAAGCTGGAATCGACTTCAGTGCTGACCTCGGTGACCCAGCACAAGCGGATGTCGATGAGTATGGCTCGTACGACTCGAAAGAGTTGTAGCGACCACCTCCCTGACGACGCGCTACTTTCGCTCGCCGAACATCATCGCGATGCGGAAGACCAGTTTCAGTGCTTCGAGATAGACCCACGCAAGCGTCACGACAAGCCCAAAGGTGAGATACCACTCAGCAGAGGCTGGCGCTCCCGCTGTCACGGCATCCTGCACCTGTCGAAAATCGACGATGAGCCAGAGAGCAGCAACGATGAGCACCACTGCGTTGATGCCGAGCCCAATCAGCGCGCCGTTGCCCGATCCTGCCGCGGATGACAGCGACAGAAATGGCATGCTCGCACCGAAGAGTGACATCACCATCGAGATCAGAAAGGCAAAGAAGATGCCAAGCGTGACGACCGAAAGCACCCTCTGGAACATCGCACCGCCAGTGAGAATGCCCATGCGAAAAAGCGTGAGCATTGCAAGCATCAGAGCGATGACGATGACGAACGCCTGAAGGGCGATCCCACCAGGGACGGCAATCTTGTTCGCAGCGAGGATTCCTTCGAGCAGCATCCCGAGAGCGCCGAGCATGAACCCCTGCGAAACCGAGTAGAGCACAGTGATCGATGCTGCCATGCGCGGTGACTTGCGGACAAGAAAGATCGACGCGATCGAAACTGCGAAGGATGCGAGAAATGCGATCCACATCGCCGCAGGAAATGCCTTCGTAATGGGCACCGCCACGGCGCCAGAGATGGCCGCGAGAAGCACGCACCCAGCGGTCTTGTTAATGACTCCAGTGACCGTGCAGACGCGCGCGGATTGGTCAACCTGACCGAGCGCACCTTCGAGAACAGAGTCTGCGAGAATTGGGTTGGATGAGACGAGTGACATGGATTAGTTCTCCTGGCGAATCTGGGCCTGCTGCATTGCCCGATGAATTTGCTCAACAACAACTTGCTGATGAGCCATATGAAACGTGAAGTCGAATGACACACCGATATAGGTGCGCTGCGAACTGTCGAGGTGGGTGTGGACGACCTTCCCGGTCGCGACCAATGGAACGGGATGGTTGCGGCCAAGTGGAATCTCGATCCAGAAGATTCGATGACGACCCAGCACCGCCGAATCCTGCGGCTCGACTCGCAGTCCAACACCACCGCCGCCAACGTTCATGAGCGTGGCAGAAAACTTGGGACCGACAAGTGGCATCGGTGGCGCACCGCCCGTCACTGCCGTTCCGGCGACAAAGGCATGGAACGCCGCATCGTTGGCAGTTTCTGCAGCGATGATCGTGCGCGGATCGAGGAGCGGCCAAACGCTCACGCTCGGGAGGTTGAGCTCTGAGGCTTCGACACGAACGAATCGACGCAGACACCGCTCAACATGATCGGGTAGTTGCAGTCGCATGCATGGACCGCGCGAGGAGGCAGGCCGCTCATCTGAGATCTTCGTGGAAGTGAACTTCCACCGGTTCTGCCCAATGGTGATGGCGCCGACAAGCGGCATCCCGTCGTCGATGTGAAATGTCTTGCCAAGCGCAACTGGCGCTTCGACCAACACCGACTCCTCTTCAAGCGCAACAATCTTCAGCCGCCAGACGAGGTCGGCAGATCCTGCGGCTTCAAGTGGATCGACCTTTGGCGCCGATGGGCTGCCCGCGCGCGCGATCGAGACTTCGAGGGTGCCCCCTCGCTCGAAGACCTGCTGCATACTTCTCTTCCATTCAGTTGTCCGCGACCTTGATGCTGGCATGGTCCTTGATCATAGCCGCGCTCCGCGTCGCTCGGTCACAGACACTCGATGCGCCTCACGAGCACCTCGCGACCCAGACCACCAGACTCAAGGCCACGAGCGCAATGGCGGCGATGCGACCCCCTCGCACCATAGCGCTGCCCATGGCATCGATCGCCCCGGTGCGGACAAGTGCAGTCGCTTCGGCATCCTCGTTGCCGACATCGACAGAATCCCAATCAACGCTGTCAGAGAGGAACTTGTTCTCGCGAAGTGCGTCATTCGCCCTTTCAAGGTCACTCATGCGCACCTGCACTGGAATGCCGCCGAGCAACCGAGCTCCAACTGCATCGAGCCCGAGCGTTCCGATCGCAGCGCTGAACACCGCGACATCAATCTCGCGATCGCGCAGGATTGCTGCGACCGTCTGCGCCTCGAACTCACTGGCCGCGAGGTAAGCCGTCACGAGCCCATCTGGGTCGGAAGTGGCATTCATGATGCACCGGTCTGTGGGGGTTGAGCCCCATCCACTTCGCGCACTCGATCGATCGCGAGCAGCAATGCATCGGCATCATCGGGATCGAACATCTCATCGCCAATCTCGACTCGCCAATCGGTCACGCTCGAAGTAGCCATCGTGAAGTGAGATCCAGGTCCAACGTCTTGTCGAGTGATCGGTTGATCGACAACTGCCACCGTAAGCGCATCATGATCAATCTTTTGAACACTGAACCACGACTGCTCAATGCGATCTCCCGATGTCCCTGGGACTGGCGCCTGCACCGTGAACCCTGCACGAGCAAGTGCTTGGAGGCGTGGATTTCCAGTGCGAATCAAACTCGCGAATGCGGTCGCGAAGCTCACCCATGTCGCCCTCGCGCGCCGCTCGGTTGACCGCACACTGTGCTGAGTCATATAGAGCACGGCCTTGCCTGCCTCGATCCGCTCGACGACTTCGCGTGGCCAGACCCATAGTGATCGAAACTGCCCGAGTGGCATTTCTGCGCACACGACTGCACGAGGCAGTGCAAACTCGCTCAATCCATGATCTCGAGCCTGAACGCGCCACGGTTCCGACCCAGCGGCCGTTGGATTCACGCATGGAGTGACATCCCCTACTTTCTGAAATCGAACGACGAGGTCATCACCGACCTCAAGAGTCTCGCCAGGGTCTGGCATTTCGTTCTCAAGCAGTAGCCCCGCGAGCGTGTGCAAGAGCACCGCACCCGACTCAGAATGCGCGCGTGGCACCTCGACGAGTTCGAGTTCGGGGATGCCGCAGCGTGAGAGCCCGCACGTTCCGAGCAAGACAAGCGTTGTGTCTCCATCGGGAAGTGCCTCATAGCGACCCAGCCGCCACAGCAAGCGCTCGACCGGCGCGGCATCCTGCGCAAGAAAGTCGCGGTCGATTCGCGCACGGGGGTAGACCTCACCTGTGACGACGTCAAGGATCGCCACGACGTCTGGCAAAGCTCCCCCGAGCAGCCCGACACTCATGAAGTACTCCTCAGCGGGCTCGTCTGAAGAGAGAATCGTTTGCAATCGAATGACCCAGGGGGACTGTGACGCGCTCTGACCGATCTGAGCGCGATCGCCATCTGAGAGGTCGCGCGAGCGTTCACACCAAATCACAAGCCCTGACTCGATCCCAGGAATCTGCACCCCAAACGCCCAAATCGCATCATCGTCCGTTTCGATCGCGTCGATGGCGACTTCGCTTCCAACCCATGCCGCGATCGCAGTTGAGAATTCTGAGCCGGTCAACGCCTCTTCGTGAGGCCAAAAAGCGACAAATCCACTCTCCTGCGGCTCAACCTCCCATCCGTGCCCTGGGTGTTCCTCGGCGTGATCATCGGGGTTCGTCACTAGAGGTGAAGCGTAACCACTTCGCCACACTTCTCGAGCCCCGATCGACCATTCACACGAGCACGTTCACCATGCGCTTTGGAACAACGATGACCTTCTTCGCGGTCCGACCTGCCATCGCCTGCACGACCATGGCGTCACTGAGCACGATCGCTTCGATCTGCGCTGCGTCAGCCGCGGTCGGAACCTGAACACGAGCGCGAACCTTCCCCTGAATCTGCACTGGCATCTCAATGCTCTCATCGACCAGCATGGCCACGTCGACGACAGGCCACTGCGATGTCGTGACCGAACTCGCTTCGCCGAGTTTCTCCCAAAGTGCTTCGCAAATGTGTGGTGCGAATGGGCTGAGCGCGCGAAGGAAGCGGTTCATCTGGTCTCTCGTAAGTCCGCCATCGGCCGCGTCAATCATTGCAGTCGGTCGCGTCGCAGCATTCACCAGTTCGATCAGCGAGGCAATCGCTGTGTTGAACGCGAGTTTCTCGATGTCATGGGCGACTTTGTGAATCGTGCGGTGAAGCAGCCGTTCGACTGCCGCATCGGGGGCGCGCGCAAGCAGCAGCTCGCCCGTGCGTTCATCGATTGCCAGCCGCCATACGCGCTGCAGAAAACGAAACACTCCAGCAATATCACGCGTATTCCATGGCTTCGAGTCGGCAAGCGGTCCCATCGACATCTCATACAGCCGCAGCGTGTCAGCGCCGTATTCAGCGACGACCTCATCTGGTGTCACAACATTCTTCAGGCTCTTCGACATCTTTGCGATCACCCGCGTCACAGGAGCGCCGTTTGCTGTCTCAACCCATCCACCATTCACCTCGTGCACCGCATCGGTTGCCACGAGCGTTCCGTCGGCGCGTTCGAAAGCAAAGCTCGTAATCATTCCTTGGTGGTAAAGCTTCGCGAATGGCTCTCGCGTCGTGACTTCGCCGAGGTCGAAGAGCATCTTGTGCCAGAAGCGCGCATACAGAAGGTGTAGGACGGCGTGCTCTGATCCGCCGACATAGAGGTCGACTCCACGATCCCCCATCCAGTAGTGCTCAGCCTCTTTCGAGACGAATCGCGTTGAGTTTCTTGGATCGCAGTACCTCAGGTAGTACCAACACGATCCCGCCCACCCTGGCATGGTGTTCGTCTCGCGCCGAACGGGAGTCTGTGGGTCGAGCAACCGAACATCGACCCCAGCGGCGCCGGCAGTGGTCTGCACCCACTGCGTGGCCTTCCCAAGTGGAGGAAGCGGCTGATCGCTCTGCACAGGGGCATAGTCAGCGAGCGTTGGCAATTGGACAGGAAGCGCCTCGGGTGAAACGGGATAATGCATCCCCGATTCGTCAAACACAACCGGAAACGGCTCACCCCAGTAGCGCTGCCGACTGAAGAGCCAATCGCGCAATCGAAAGTTGATCCGCCGCACTCCGCATCCTTTGGATTGCAGCCAGTCAATCATTGCGCGCGCGGCAGACGCGGTCGGAAGTCCATTCAGCGAGAGTTCATGATTGCTCGAATTGCACGCGATGCCTGCCTCGCAAGCGGCTGCATCTGCCGAGAATGCGGTGCCATCGGCCGCGGCAACAACCTGACGGATCGGGAGCGAGAATCGAGTCGCGAACGCGAAGTCGCGCTCATCATGCGCCGGGACGGCCATGATCGCGCCAGTGCCATACGCCATGAGCACGTAGTCGGCAACCCAAATCGGAATCGGCAGTCCCGTCGCAGGATTCGTTGCGGTGAGTCCAAGCGGGATACCTGTCTTGTCGCGGCTCTCAGCCTGACGATCCAGATCGGACCGATTTCGCGCGCGTGTGACATAGCCGCCGATATCGGCTGCACTCGCTGGATTGTGCGCGCACGCCCATTCGACAAGCGGATGCTCTGGTGCGACCACCATGTATGTCGCGCCAAACAACGTATCTGGGCGGGTCGTAAAAATCGTCAGCGCGCCGAATCCTGCGACGGCGAACTGCACATCAGCTCCTTCACTTCGACCGATCCATTCAGCCTGCATTGTGCGCGTGGACTCTGGCCATTCGACGATGGCGAGATCATCGAGCAGACGCTGCGCGTACGCGGTGATTCGAAACATCCACTGACGGAGTGGCATTCGAAACACTGGGTGACTTCCCCGCTCACTCCGTCCATCGACAACCTCTTCGTTCGCGAGCACCGTTCCAAGCGCAGGGCACCAATTCACCGTTTGAACGCCGATGTACGCAAGCCGAACTGTGTCGAGGTATCCCTGCCGCTGCGCAGGCGTGCACTTCGACCACGGCGTGCCGTCGGTCCCTGTCGCGCGATCCTCATCAGCGCACTGCGCCTCGAGCTCTGCGATGGGACGGGCGCACGCGCGCGATTCGTCGTAGTAACTGTGATAGGCGCGAAGCCAGATCCACTGCGTCCAGCGGTAATAGTCGGGATCAATGGTTCCAAACTCGCGCGACCAGTCATAGGCGAATCCGAGTCGCTGCAATTGACGGCGAAAGTTGTCGATCGCACTACGCGTCGTGACTGCCGGATGCACCCCAGTCTGCACCGCGTATTGCTCGGCTGGAAGTCCAAACGCGTCCCATCCCATTGGGTGCAGCACATTGAAACCGCGCATCACTTTGTAGCGGGTCAAAATGTCAGTTGCTGTGTAACCCTCGGGGTGGCCGACATGCAATCCCGCCCCAGATGGATACGGAAACATGTCCAGGATGTAGTACTTCGGGCGACTCGCATCGAACCCAGGATCGCCCGGATTCGCTGCGCGATTGGCGCCATCGGCGAGCCACCGCGCCTGCCAGTGCAACTCGATTTCGCACGCGCGCGCCGCGTCATAGCGATAGGGTGTTTCGTTCGCTGCCATGGGAAGACTCGAGGGGCTCGGAGGATAGCCACGCCGAGAACACGGGCACTCTCAACCGGATTGACTCACACCGGCTGAGGTCGGAGCTCGTGAAAGTCAGCATTCTCGTTGAGGTACTTCATCGCGTCACCCACAACGTAGAAGCTTCCGGTCACACAGATCAGGTCATCACGGCTCGTTGCGCGCATTGCGAGCTGAATCGCCTCGCCAGCCGTTCGCGCCACCTGACTCATCTTTCCGCTGCGCTCTTGAAACAGCTTTTGCAGTTCAACAGGATCGGCCGCGCGCGGATTGCCGGTCGCGCGTGTGAAAATCACCTTGTCTGCACCAAGGTTGAGTCGGTCAAGCATTTCGCCGACATCCTTGTCCTGACAGCAGCCAAACACGCAGACCATGCTGTCGTACGGAACATGCGCACCCACACATCGCATGAGCGCATTGAGACTCGCTGGATTGTGGGCGCCATCGACCAAGACGCGGGGACGATCACTCACGAGATCCATACGCCCGAGCACTTTCGTCTTGCTCAATCCCCCCGTGATGAGGTTGTCGGGGCAGGTGAATCCCGCTGCGCGCACGCACTCGACGGCCGCGAGCGCCACGCCGCAATTGATCGCCTGATGCTCGCCCGGGAGCGGCACAGGCAAGTGCTCGATGCGCATCGTCTTGGTGTAGTAACAGACTCGGGTGTGCGGTCCAGTTTCAGGCGACGTGCAGAAGCGGCTTGAAAACTCAATGTCTTTGTTCACGATTCGCAAGTCAGCACCGACCTTTGTCGCTACCTCTGCGAACACCTTGTTCACTTCGGGTTGCGAGTCAAACACGATTGCGGGAACACCGCGCTTGAAAATGCCCGCCTTCTCGCGAGCGATCTTGCCGAGCGTGTCGCCAAGGATGCGCGTGTGATCAAAGTCGATTGTCGTCACGACGGAGGCAATCGGAGTAATCACGTTGGTCGAGTCGAGGCGACCTCCGAGACCCACTTCGATAACGGCAATGTCGACCGCCTCGTCGGCGAAATACTTGAACGCCATCGCGGTCATCGCCTCGAAGAACGTCGGATCAACCTTGGCCTTCGCGGCCGCTGCCTGCACCTTCTTCGCCATCTCGACCATTGCCGGCTTCGAGATCATCCGCTCATTGATTGCGATGCGCTCCCGCACATCGACGAAGTGTGGGCTTGTATAGGTACCAACGGTGTACTTGCACCCAGCAAGCATGTTCGCGATCATCGCGCAGGTCGATCCCTTGCCGACAGTGCCGGCAACATGCACGGTCTTGATCGACTCGTGCGGATTCCCCATCGCGGCGAGGAGGGCACGCATTCGGTCGAGGCGAAATGTGTTTTCGTCGTACTTCACGACGCGCATGCGTTCGATATCAGGGCGATCAGCGAGCCACTTGAGAGCCGCCTGATAGCCACTAATCTCGATTGGGGTTGCGCGCGCTGGCGCAACCTCAACAACTGGGGCCTTCGGAAGCTTCGCCGCCGAAGAAGCAACCCGTGCCGTGCCAGCCGCAGCCCCCTTCGTCGACCCCTTCGAGGAAGTAGTAGCGCGAGAACCTGATCGACCGGCGGGCTTGCTATTCATAGGACTTTGAGTGTAGTCCTCACCCCAATGGAATCCAAGCACATCAAAGAGGCCTTGCAACACGAGGCGTGGCGGGCACTGCGCATCATGAGCGAATTCGTGGACGCCACAGACACGATGGTCCGAGTTGGCCCCGCGGTCGCGGTGTTCGGGTCGGCACGAACGGCGCCCGAGCGACCTGAGTTTGCTCAGGCGATGGAGTGCGGCAAGCAGCTGGTCGGGCGTGGATTCGCAGTCATTACCGGCGGTGGCCCAGGCATCATGGAAGCGGCCAACAGGGGCGCCCTTGAGGCGAAGGGCGTGTCAGTTGGACTCAACATCTCACTGCCATTCGAACAGAAGCCCAATCCATATCAGAGCATTGAGCTGACCTTTCGTTACTTCTTCGTTCGCAAGGTGATGTTCGTGAAACACGCGCGAGGATTTATCATTTTTCCTGGGGGATTCGGCACGATGGACGAGTTGTTCGAGTCACTCACGCTCATTCAGACGCTCAAGATCGTTCCGTTTCCGGTCATCCTCGTCGGAAGAAAGTTCTGGGAGCCTCTGCTGACATGGATGCGCACGACCCTCGCCGAAGAGTTCAAGACCATCTCTCCTGAAGACTTTGATCTCTTTCGCGTCACCGATGACGTCGGTGAGGCGGTCCGGATCATTGCTGATGTGCAAGCTGGCCGCCATGCGTGGGCGCCGAAACTGCCCCGTTTCGCTTCGGATCCGCCGATCACCGAAGAGGAGGGCATCCGCCAAGGAGTGCATCCACGGCGGCACTTGCAAGGGGATGCGGCGATGGGACTCGACAACCTCGAGTGACCGTCTACCCACGCTTCACCGCCATGTGTGCCTGGGATATCTGCGCCGAAGAGCTGGAACGAGTTGCGGATAGAGCACCTTCCAGAACGCCGCGATGTCTGATGTGACCTGCAGAGGCCTTGAGTTTGGCCCAAGAATCTCGATCGTGATCGTGACTCGTCCATCGGCGATTCGCGGAGTCTCGTCGACTCCGTACAGATCCTGAATCTTCGCGCGGCCGCGCGGCGGCTGATTCGGTTCGTAGTTGAGTTTCATCGAGTGCCCGCTCGGAAGTCGAATCGCCGCTGGAGCCATGCGCGAGACGAATTGCTGATCGTCGTACGAGAGCGCCGACATGATGACGGCGAGGCTCGGGCGACCACGCACCTGACTGAATCGAGTCGCCCCTGTCGCAAGCTCAGCGAAGAGGATGCGCAGATCGTCGTCGCTATAGGTCACGAGGCCACGCTGAGGACACAGTGCCGCGACCCATCTGGTCCGGGCGATCCATGGATCGACCTGCTCACTCCAGTCGTCTGGGCGCAGTTGATCATCCACCATATGTGCCGCAATCAGCGATGCTGCGGCCAGCGCATCGCGCGCTGGACGACGCGTCTGCTCGATCGGCGTCTCGTCAAACGAGACCTCTTCAACTTCCTCGACGGACTGACTCTGCTCAAGCCAGCGCTCATGGGTCTGCCGAGTAAATCGATTTGGCAATGCCGACTCAACCCACGCGCGCTCGAGCGCAACGGTCATCGAGAGGGCCGTTTCGAGTGAATCGCCCGTGCCCTTATGCCTCACTTCAAAGGCGAGAAGCGGTCCAACCGAGTCATGAAGGCTTCTGGGTTCAATCGAGACTCGCCTGCGGCCAAGCATCGGTGCATGTGGTCGCTGCCGATCAGGGCGCCAAGCAATTCGATCTGGGAATCCAAGCATGAATGACGTCGCGATTGCCTCGTCAGAATGCGCATCGTCCCGATCGCGCTGTGCCACACCCTGCGCTGCGCGCCGAGCAGACGCTTCAAGATCGTGGGCCGCCTTGAACACCTCGCGCACCGCGTCACCATCGAGCGACACGCCACGCATTGCACCGTGCTTCCACGCACTCAAAGCGCGCTCTCGCGCGATCAGGTCGCCGTGGCGATCGTGCAGCTCGAGGTGCGCGCGCAGCGCCTGTGGATCGTCGCGCTCCACAGGATCACGCTCTGTCAGCAGTGCAGACCACAGCGCGACTCGCGAAGCGCAGCCCCGGCGCACACCCTCCAGCAGCGCGCGCGCAACCCGCGGATGCGCAGGAATTCGCGCAATGGCTCGTCCATCATCCGTGAGCGCGCCGTTGGCATCAGTCGCACCAACCATGCGAAGCACATTGTGCGCTCGATGCAGCGATTGTGCCTTCGGTTCGTCGATCCACGGAAACCCAGCGACCTCTCGCTCGCCAATGACCAGCAGGCTCATGAGCGGCTCCGCGAGATCGATGCGGTGCACCTCGGCAGTCTCGAACGCGGCACGCTGACCCTGCGACCGCTCGCTCCACAGGCGCAGGCAGAGCCCTGGCGCGGTCCTACCAGCCCGACCAGCACGCTGACGAGCACTCGCCTGACTGATTGGCTCAACAACGAGCGTGTTGAGGTCGCGCAGTGGGTCGAATCGGTGCACACGCGCCAGTCCGCTGTCGACGACGAAACGAATCCCCGGAATCGTGAGGCTCGTCTCAGCGATGTTCGTTGCGACGACGACCTTGCGAACGCCGCTCGATTGCAGTGCGCGGTCCTGCTCTTGTGGAGTCTGGCCACCGTGCAGTGCGAGCAATTCGATTGGGGACGCGCGCATCCTCGCTCGAAGTGCGGCGAGGGTCCACTCGATCTCCTTGCGTCCAGGCATGAAGACGAGACCATCTCCATCGCAGCCATCAAGGGCATCGGCGACCACCCCAGCAGTGCGTTCGAAGAGGTCGTCACCGCGCGCTGAGTCGCCAAGATGCCTGATCTCGACTGGATACATCCTTCCAGAAACACTCACGGGATCGACCTCAAAGACCTCTGCGAGCCGAGCCGCGTCAAGTGTCGCGCTCATGACCACCAGTCGAAGATCTCGACGGCGATGCGCCTGCAGGGTGCGCACGATCCCTGCCGCAAGGTCACTTGAGATTCCTCGCTCGTGAAACTCGTCGAGCACAACCGTGCTAATGCCAGCAAGATCGGGCGACCCCTGGGCGAGGCGCACGAAAAGACCATCGGTCATAAACAGGATGCGTGTTGCTGCACTCTCGACCCGTTCATACCGAGTGCGGTAGCCCACGAGCTCTCCCTCGCGGGTTCCCATTTCGAACGCCACCCGGCGCGCCACCGCGCGTGCGGCAAGGCGGCGTGGCTGCAGCACAACGATCTGTCCAGCCGGGCACGAGCGCGCGCGCAGCAGCATCTGTGGCAACTGCGTCGTTTTCCCCGATCCAGTTTCGGCGACGAGCACAAGTCGGCGCTCTTGTTCGAGTCGCGCGCACAACGCTTCCTCGAACTCAAGGATGGGGAGTCGCGCGCGCTGCACACGATTCGATTCAGAATGCATCTGAGTAGCGCTTGCGAACATCCTCGAGAAAGCGCGCGACCTGCGCCTGCTGCTTGGGAGATGCGGTCACTTCGACCTCCTTTTGCCACAAGCTCATGAATCCAAGTGCTCCATCCTCATCGAGTGATGGAATCGTCTGATCGGCCATGCGCTTTTCATCGCGCGCTGCGCCAGACCGAATGCGTTCGAGCCGCTCCTTGTCAGTTCGATCGCGCTCCTTGCCGGTGGTGAGTTTCTCTCCCATCTTGAGCCAGTTCAACACCCAATCATCGATGTACTTGCCTTGGTCGCGCTGAGACGATTCGAAATACCCGGATGCACCTTGCACCAGAATGTCGCGAGCGAGAATGCGGGCATTCTGAGTCAATTGCTTTCGCACAGGGCCAGTCACCCCAGCAAAGAACCCGGCCATAGCC
Organism: Planctomycetia bacterium; assembly: GCA_005799205.1. Classification (GTDB taxonomy): domain Bacteria; phylum Planctomycetota; class Phycisphaerae; order Phycisphaerales; family SM1A02; genus F1-60-MAGs104. The sequence continues at coordinate 55,387 of SYHM01000181.1, forward strand.
GCGCTATCCGAACTCTCCATTCCACGAAACCGCTCGCTCAACTCAAGCAGAAACTTCATCCGCTCTTCGAGAGACAACTGATTGAAGTCGTCCATTGCGAGGTATCCAAAGACATCGTCGACTGGAGTGTCAAAGATTGACGGCGGTGGTTTCCACCGAACTTCCATCCACCACCACACCCCGACTGCAAGAAGCAACACCACCACAGTGCCTGCGCCAATGCGCGCGACCTGTTGGCCGCGTCCGCGCAGTGAGTGTTTCAGTTGGTCGAGGTCCATCGGTTTTCCGCTTTCAATCAACCGCAGTGTTGGCTTCCACAGTCGCCGCGCGTGCGGCACCGTCAAGATAGATCGCATTGCGCGGCACACGCGTGCCTGGGTGACGGTCTTCACTATCGATCAAAATCGGAAAGAGACCCTTCGCGTCATTCTCGAACAGTTTCGCGACGAGCTTGCCTTCGGTCTCAAGACGAAGGCGTTGGCGCTGACGCTCAATCGTGTTCGCTGGAAGTGTCATGAGCACCTGCAGGGTCTCCATCTGCACCTGGGGACTGAAGCGCAGCAGCCCGGGCAGATAGTTGTAGCTCGTCCCCGTGTCGGTCGACTCTGTATCGAAGTCCGCGGGACAGATCCACGTTGGACTCTCGACATCGATGTAGTTCGCAAGCAGGTTCGGAAGTCCACCGCTGATGCCCTCTGGAGTCACCACAGGGAGGAACTCACACATCGGCATCGCCCCACGATTGGCAACCTGATACGACTGCCACGCCGTAAAATTCTGACGCAGGTTGCTCAGACATCCTGAATTGCGAGACTCGGCGCGCACCATCTTGATCGCAGGCATCACGAGCCCGATCAGCAACGTGATGATTCCAACGACAACGAGCGTTTCAACAAGAGTGAAGGCGCGTTGGCACGAGAACCGGTTCATGCCGAAAGCGTAGCCGCGCTCGGGGCAAAGACCGCATCAACGAACTTGTCTGGATCGAATGGCTGCACATCTTCGGGCGTCTCGCCGACACCGATCAGTTTTACGGGGACTCCAAGCGCATCGTGGATCGCAAGAACGACCCCGCCGCGCGCTGTGCCATCCATTTTTGCAAGAAAGATGCCTGAGATATCGACGGCTTTCCGAAAAGCCGCGGCCTGCACGACGGCATTCTGCCCACTCGTTGCGTCGAGCACGAGCAGCGTTTCATGGGGGGCGCCTGGAATCCGGCGGCGTACGACATCTCTGATTTTCACGAGCTGTCGCATCAAGCTCTCTTCGTTGTGCAATCGCCCCGCAGTGTCGATGAGCAACACATCGACGCCTCGCGCAACGGCGGCATCAGCTGCGTCAAAGGCGACTGCAGCGGGGTCTGCCCCTGCGACTCCTCGAATGATCTCAACATTCAGCCTGCTTGCCCACACGCCAAGCTGTGCGACGGCCCCCGCCCGGTAGGTATCAGCCGCCGCGAGCAAGACTGTTCGTCCCGAAGCCTGAATCGAATGGGCAATCTTGGCAACACTCGTGGTCTTGCCGACGCCATTCACTCCGACCACCAGCACCACGGCTGGTTTCGAAGTGGTCGCGGCAATCTCGGTTGTCATCCCGGGCTTTGGGGCGAGCCGTGCCTTCATCGACTTCTTGAGATGTTCAAGCGCGTCCTCGCCCCGATCCATGCGACCCGCGAGAAACTCAGTTCGAAGTGCCGCGACCAATTCGCGCGCTGCCCCGACTCCGACGTCGGCACTGATGAGCAATCGTTCAACTTCGTGCAGCGTGGCATCGTCAATTCGGCGGCCGTGCAGCACACTGCAGACACCAGCTCCGAGCGCCGACGCGGTGCGCGCGAGACCCTTGCGAACCGCGTCAATGGCTGCCTTGAAGAACACGCGGCTCCTAGTTCGTTGTTGCACTGACCGTCGGGTTGGCGACGCGATCAAGCACTCCGTTGATGAAGGGAGGGCTTGCGCTGTGGCTGTACTCCTTCGAGAGTTCAATCGCCTCATTGATAGCGATCGCCGCGGGAACTCCGCCGTGCTTAATCTCGTAGTACCCCAGCCGAAGAATGTTGCGATCAATGGTCGGCTGTCGATGCCATGACCATTCAGGTGTCAGGAGCGCAAGCGCCTGATCTGCCTCTTCGCGCGTTGCCCAGGCACACTTCGCCAGCGCAATCCCCTCTTCGACGATCGGAACTTCGAAATCGCACTCGCGTTCGAATGCGTTGGCGCTTCGAGCCTCGCGCGCACGCGACTCGAATGACTCGCGCAGGTGTACGAGATCACTTGTGCCACCGAGGTCAAACTGAAACATCGCCTGCAACGCGCAACAACGCCGTTCGTGATCGCGGCTCATTGCCTCGCTCCTACGCAGCAAGATCGTGAGCTCGATGCACCGGCACGAATCGCCTGAATCGTGCGAGCTGCTGCGATCGCTGCCCGCATCGCCTCTGACCCCTTATTGCCCTTGTTACCCCCAGCACGTGCGCGCGCCTGCTCCATCGTGAGGCAGGTCAGAAGCCCAAATGCGACGGGCTTGACTGCGCGGAGCGAAAGGTCTGTGAGCCCCTGCGCGACTGCATCGCAGATGAACCGATCATGACTCGTCTCGCCAGTGAGCACACAGCCAAGGGCGACCACCGCGTCGATGTCCGCTCGTGCGACGAGCGCCGCACTGACAACGACCAGTTCGAACGCGCCAGGCGAACTGACGTGCATCAGCGAATCGCTCTGTCCACCGGCGTCAACGAACGAATCACGCGCCCCCTGCTGAAGTGCGGCGCAAATCTCTGAGTGATAGCAACTCGTGACGACCGCGATGCGGAGTCCACGCGCATCACCGATCGACAATCCTGCGCACGAGTGAGAGTTCGCTGGCTCCTGTGGGGTCATGGGGGTTGAGAATGGTAGCCTGCGAGTGTGCTGAGTGTGTCACGGAGATTTGTTTCTGCCGTCGAATTGACCAGGCTTTCGATGGCATTTGGAGCGATCACCGACCTGTGGCTCATCGTCATTCTCTCGCGGAGCCACAGCGAGTACCACTACATGCCGGTCGCGTCGATGCCTTTGTGGCAGGCCCTTCTCTGCTCGGCCGTGACGGCTGTGGGGCTCTTTTCATTCGCGGCAGCGCTGAACGACATCCTTGATGCAAAACACGATCGAATCTTCAGCCCATTGCGGCCTGTCGCCGCGGGGACGATCGGTTCGGCGCAGGCGTTCCTCGTTGCTCTCGCATCGCTGTTGCTCGCGCTCGCTGGCGTGGTTGCGTTTGGTCCAGACGC
>SYHM01000182.1 GCA_005799205.1 Planctomycetia bacterium
GATCTCCGAATGCTTCACGCAACTGCAGCGTGACGGCGTCTCGATCGAGTGCGATGTCTTCAATTAAGTTGTAATCAACCATGGGGTGGGGGGTCTTTGAAATGCGCGGACGAGCACAGTGCTCGCCTGCAAGGCGAATGCCCCTGAGACCATCTCAGTGGCGGGTCGGCGACTATATCAAATTTCAGCGCTCTTTCGAGGAGGAATGAGTCTCTTCATCGAGATGAATCCGAAGAGACCCATCAGATTGACGAGAAAACAGATGAAGAAAAACCACGACCCCAACTCGGCGGCAGCCATCGGCACATACAGCGCCACCGCAACAAATGGGGCCACAGCTCCGCGAAGGCCATTCAGCGTGACATGAAGCGCCATGTATTCGCTGTCGCGGTGCGCTGGCGCGAAGTCGTGGTGCCCGAGATTCCATGCGAGCGAGCCTCCCGCGAACCCGAGTCCAAGAAGCACGCTCGCGAAGTACATCACTTCGAGGGAGTGCGCGAGGCACGCGATCCACATCGCCGCTGATGCCAATACAAACGTCCAGCCGTGCACGGCACGAAAGGCGATGACATGCGTGCGTGAGAGGAATCGAGACCACGCTGGGATGGCAAGTGGCATGACCATGAGTGGAATCACGGTGGTTGCAAGAATCCCCTCAAGGTACGAGGTGTGAAACTGCTCATTGAGAACGATGACCTGTGGAGGGCCCATCATGAGGTTGCCTAGTCCAAAGACCGACATCCACCACATGAACTTCGCGTACAGGCGGTCCTCGCGCAACAGAGCGAGCAGCCGCCGCGGATCGACCTGCGCCTCACCCCGTGCACGGCCATCCTGTTCTGCGCGTTGCAATCTGCGCTGGCCACGCAGGCGAACCTTGCGATAGATCGTGTTGCCACAGAATCCTGCAAGTGCCAGTGCCGGGAAGAGGAAGCGGAAGGTGCCTGGGGCAATATCCATCGTTTCGCCGATCGCGAATCCTCCAATTGCGAGCACAACCGCTTGGACCATCGCCATCTTTCCAGCAATGATCGCCCGATTTGCGCGTGGATAGTTGTTGCGCCAGACCGCGGTGCGCACCGTGATGACACCGGTCCACGCAATGCGAGCGATGAAAATGAGCAGCGTGAGGGCGATTAATCCCACTGCATTCAGTGGGATGGCTGCGATCGCAGCGACACACCCGCACGTCGCCAGCTGCAAGGCGCTGATGAATCTGATCTTGGTTCGACCATGTGCGAGTGAGGCCCACACGAAACTCGACAGATTTGCGATGTTGGGCGCCGCGCTGACGGCTGCGACGACGAAGTCAAGTTGAGCCGCCGAGACCCCCTCGACGCCTGTAAACATCTTCTTGACGATGATTGCCATCGTTCCCCCCTCGACCGCGCCAAGCATCAGGGGAAGGAGAAGCCACGAGAAGAGTTCGCGCGCGTAATTGGCGCGCAACATCGGTGGGAGTGAGCGTGGATGGAATCCCGCAACGAACTCGTTGAGAGCCGAGAAAAAATAGTGGGTGAGTGGGATTCGCACCTAGTGAATGGCAGCTCGCAGCCGGCTCCAACTGTTCTCGAGCGAATCTGGAACGACTCGAATCGCTCCTACCGTCGCCATAAAATTCGTGTCGCCTCCCCATCGCGCCACGACATGCACGTGCAAGTGCTCTGGCAGTCCCGCGCCAGCGGCTCGACCTTGATTGAATCCAACGTTGATGCCCTGCGGATGGAACGCCCGCTGCACGAGATCGACGGCGGTGTCGACGAGCTGCCAGAGTTCGGCGCGCTGTGAAACGCTGTAGTCCATCAGCGTTGGACGCGGGTCTGCGAGTGCCACAAGGACATGTCCGTTCGCGTACGGATATCGGTTCAACAGAATCAGCCCATGTTCATTGCGGTAGACCACATGATGTGCGGCGGCGTTCGACTCATCCTCCCACGCCGCTCGAAGAAAGTTCGCCGATCGGTTCGAGTCGTTGGTGCGAGCGTCTGCTTCTTGCGACTCAAGTTGTTGGAGGTACGCCATCCGCCACGGAGCCCACAAGTCCTGATGTGCCATGGGGGCGATCGTAGGAAAGGGGACTCAGTTCAGCGCGCGCGCGCCCAACGCAAGAGCTCAAGCGGTGTTGGAGGCTTCCCCTGCATGAGGACGCCGATGCGAAAGACTCGGCCAGCGAGCCACATGAATGCAAGGGTTGCGGTCGCATTGACTGCGAGCGATCCCAGAATCTGCCAGAGCGGAATCGGCTCGATGGCTCCGGTGGTTCGCAGCACCATGATGAACGGTCCGATGGGCGGGATGAAACTCGAGATGGTCGCGAGCCATCCCGTCGGGTTCTCAGAGATCGGCAGCCAGACAAGGAGTGGAATGATCATGACAGACATCGCTGGACCAATGAGAGATTGCGCTTCGCGTAGGTCGCTCACGGCACTGCCGACTGCGGCCATGATCGATGCGATCATGAAGTATGCGAGCACGAACCAGACGACGAACATCAGCAGTGCTGAGACGGGCACGACATCAAGCAGCGTTGCAAACGCGAGCCCAGCGATCCCAACGCTTCCGTAGGTTGCAAGCATGATCGCGCTGACAAAGCTCTGGCCGACAATCTTTCCTGCGAGCAGTTCAGTCGGGCTCAGGGCTGATAGCAGCACCTCAATGACTTTGCTCGACTTCTCTTCGATCGTGGTGGTGCAGAGTTGATTCGCGCTCGTGAAGGTCGCGATCCACATGAGCATCATGAACCCGCCTGGAATGAAGAGGCGAAGCGCCAAACTCTCACTCGCTTGCGACCCCTCTCGCGTCATGCGTGCGGCATCGGTCTTGGGCTGCCTCACGAGAGCGCGCGCCTTGGCGAGGTCGCTCCCAGTGCGTTCGACACGCGCGGTCACCGTGGCCTCGCGCACGGTTCGCGAGAGCAGGGCGGTGCTCTTGGGCGAGGTCTTTGAGGGAACAAGCAGAGCGATGACGGCGTCGGTCGGTGGGTCCGCGTTGAGCAGGCTGCTGGGGACCTCCACCAACCCGAGCAGATTCTCCTCTTGGACTTGCGCTCGGTACGAGCTCAAGTCAACGCTGTTTGAGATGCGTGTGACCTGCACATCGACGCGCGCGCCAGAATCTCCGAGCGCCTGAAGTTCGTCGAGGTTTGGTTCATCCTCATCGTTGAGGAGGTCTCGGGCGCCTCGTCCGATCGACTCTGGATGCTCGCGCATCCAATCGAAGGCTGACTGCGCCGCCTTCGCGACAGACCCATCGTCGTCGGCGATCACGAGGGTTCCGCTGATGGGAACTGGGCGATCCGACA
>SYHM01000183.1 GCA_005799205.1 Planctomycetia bacterium
CGCGTTTGTCGCGAGGGGTGTAGACGGTGTCAATTCCGATAGTTCCAGTAACAACGAGTTTCACGAGGCGATCGTATCGCTGCGCCGAAAACTGCGCGCCCATCCAAGCCCGATCGCGACTCCCGTCACGGCCCCTGCGACTGTGTCGAGTGGGAGCAATCGCAATTCTGGAGGCAGCGAGCCAGCAGCAAATAGCAGCGTTGGGTCGACTGAAAGTCGAGAGGCCCCATACACCTGGTACACCCCCATCAACACGACTGGCGCGATGAATGCGAACAGCGGTGTCACCTGTGGCGCGACGAGCCTGTAGGCGATCCCAACGGCAACCCCTCCCGCACATGCCCCGCCGAAAGCCTGACCTTTGAGCATGTTTCGAACGAGAACCCATGCCATCAGTGGCAGTAGTACTCCAACGAATCCAGATCGGATTGCGTCGAGGTCGAAGTACTCGCGCCACCAACGCCGACCCGCTTCTCCGCCGAAACGCGGCGCGATATCAGGGAGCGGTCCCGAGAGTCGAAAAATCACCACGAGTGTCAGCGTCAATGGAACAGCCCATATCAGCGTTTCCATGCCAATTGCACGGAGCGACGCGTGATCGAAGATCGCCCCTGAGATCGACGCGCTTCGAAGGGTCAGCGCGGTCAATCCCGCTCCGAACACGAACGCCCCCACCACCGCGTTCACGAGCCGGCCGACGCCCAAACCCAAGAGCGTCAACGCAACCCACACACATGCGAGCGTGGTGATTGCATCCGCTCGTGAGGTCGCGAGCGACACGCATCCCGCGGGAATCGCGCGCGCGTCGACGAGCCGACCTGAAGCGGTAACACCCACAAGAATCGCAAGCACGATCGCGCTCGTGAGCACGAGTCCACGAATCCAATTGCGTTCACGGGGGGGGACGCTCGCGGTGGCCAAACTGGAGTGCGCGCCGTGCGTAGTCATCGTGGTGGTGTATCCGCACAGGAGCGCGCGCGCAATGACCGCGCCCCGCCGTATCCTCGCATGGTGACCACGAAACCAGCGCCTGTCGTGCTCGATGGCTCCCCCCTTTCGATCTGCTCGATTGTGTCGGTTGCGCGGCGAGGAGCGCTCGTCGAACTCGCCAATGCATCGCGCAAACGCGTCGAGGCAGCGCGCGATGGCATGCTTGCACGCGCGGCTGAGGGCGAAGCCCTGTACGGAATCAATACAGGGTTTGGAAGCTTCGCTCATGTCCGACTACCAGCCGATCAACTCGCGCAACTGCAACTCAATCTCATTCGCTCGCATGCGTGTGGAGTCGGCGAGCTGCTTGACACTGAGTCGGTGCGTGGAGTGATGGTCGTGCTCGCGGCGAGCCTCGCGCGAGGACATTCAGGGGTTCGCCCAGCGGTGATCGATTCGATCATTGAGCACTTGAATCACGGGATCACACCCTGCGTGCCCTCGCGCGGTTCTGTGGGTGCTTCAGGCGACCTCGCCCCCCTTGCGCACATTGCGCAGGGGCTTGTTGGCGAGGGGGAGGTGCATGTTCACGGGTCGCGCACGCCAGTCAACGCACATGAGGCACAGGAACGCGCGGGGATCGCCCGCCTGCAGTTAAGCGAAAAGGAGGGACTCGCACTCATCAATGGCACACACATGATGTGCGCACTGGGGGCGATCGCCGTCTCGGATGTGCGCGACCTCATGCACGCAGCCATCGCGGCGCTAGCGATGGCTCTCGATGGATGTCGAGCCGCCACGAGCGTGCTCGACCCGCGCATTCACGCGGTGCGGGCGCAGACTGGACAACAACAGATTGCGGCGGTCGTTGCCGCCATGCTGCGAGAGTCTCAGATCGGCCCCTCGCATGCATCCAACGACCCACGGGTGCAGGACCCCTACGCGCTGCGCGCCGGACCGCAAGTGCTTGGGGCGGTCCTCGACGCGATTCGCTTCGCGCGCACCACGATCGAACGTGAGCTTGGCGCGGTGACCGACAATCCTCTCGTCTTCGAGGCAAGCGGTCGGTGGGATGTGCTGTCTGGCGCGAACTTTCACGGAATGCCACTCGCCATCGCGCTCGATCTACTGAAGATCGCGCTCTCGCACCTCGCAGGAATCGCCGAACGACGCATCTACTGGGCACTCTCAGGTCACGACCGTGAGAACCTGCTGCCACCTCACCTGTCGGCAAACCCAGGAGTTCAAAGTGGATGCATGATCGTGCAGTACACGGCTGCAGCGTGCTGCAACGAACTGCGAACGCTCGCGTATCCGTCGAGTGTCGGAAACATTCCAACATGCGCAGGGATCGAGGACTACAACAGCATGGGAGCGACGAGCGCCTTGCACGCGCGCGATGCGATACGGCTCGCACGAGATGTGGTCGCGTGTGAGTTGCTTGTGATGGCTCAAGCGCTCGAGTTTCAGCGTCCCCTTGTGAGTGGCGCCGGGGTCGAGGGCGCACGCGCGATTGTGCGGACAGTGGTCGCGCCGCTGACGGCTGACCGGTCGATCGCGCCTGATCTTGCAGCAATTGCTGCACTCATTGCACGCGGCGCATTTGTTAGGGCTGAATGTGACCTTGCCTAGACTGCGTCAATGACCAGCACTCATCCTCACACAATCGCTCGCACGGTGCGCGCACCACGCGGGGGGCAGCGAACCTGCAAGACCTGGGCGGCCGAAGCGGCGATGCGCATGCTGATGAACAATCTCGACCCCGAGGTTGCCGAGCGCCCTGACGACCTCGTGGTCTATGGAGGACGCGGACAAGCCGCGCGATCCTGGGAGGCATTCGACGCCATCATCGCGAGCTTGAAGAGCCTAGACGTCGACGAGACATTGCTCGTTCAAAGTGGGAAGCCAGTTGGCATTGTGAGGACGCACACCGATGCGCCGCGCGTCCTCATCGCCAACTCGAATCTCGTGC
>SYHM01000184.1 GCA_005799205.1 Planctomycetia bacterium
GAAGATCTCCTTGAGCATGTAGTGCTCGTAGGGTCCAAGATCGATCTCTGCGAGTTCGAACTCGAGTTCGCGAACCTCGGTGGTGAAGGCGACATCGTCGATTGTGGCGGTCCGAAAGGCATCTCGCGTCAGCTTGGCGACGGTGAAATCTGGAAGCGTGAACGCTTGGGTCGTGTGGGCGACAATCGCGCTCGAATCGCTCGCGACGATGTACTCGCCGTTACCGACTCCCACCATGAGCGGAGAACCCTTGCGGGCGACCACGAGCGTGTCAGGTTCCTCCGCGCACATGACTGCAATGGCATATGCACCAGTGACTTCGCGCAACGCAGCCTGAACCGCCTTCTCGAGGTCACCGTGGTACAGCTCGCCAATGAGATGCGCGAGAACTTCAGTATCCGTCTCGCTCGTGAAGGTATGTCCCTTTTCTTCCAAATACTTCTTTAGCACCGAGTAGTTCTCGATGATGCCATTGTGGATGATTGCGATCCCGTGGCCAGCCTTCGAGTCGTCTTGGTGCGGATGGGCGTTTGCCTCGGTGACTCCGCCATGGGTAGCCCACCGGGTATGTGCGATGCCAACCGTCCCGACAAATCCTTCGGTCGTTGAGAGGCGCTCTTCGAGCTCGCGCACCCGACCAACGGCCTTGCAGACATGAAGCCCGTGGTTCATCAGACCGACACCCGCTGAGTCGTAGCCCCGGTACTCGAGCCGCTTCAATCCCTCCAAGAGGATCGGCAGGGCTTGCTTGCGACCGATGTAGGCAACGATTCCACACATAGTCAGAGACTCCAGTTAGAGAGGATGATCCGAAAGTTTCTCGCCACGAGTGTGAGCGTACGGTAGCGTATGCACCCAATGAGGCGCACGCGTGGTGCGCGTCATTGGCAGGACGCTCACACGAGGTTCATGACGCATGGATGCGTCGCATACCCCTCCCGAACTTACCGATCGCAAGAATGCGATTCGCGCGCAGATGCGGGCGCAGCTCAGCTCGCTGTCGGATGCAGCACGAGCCGAATGCTCTGCATCGGCGTGCGCGAGGCTGATGCAGTGCGAGGCCTTCGTCCGAGCGACCACTGTCATGCTGTACATGCCGATGCGCAGCGAGATCGATGTGGTCTCGGTCGCGCTGGAAGCCTTTCGACTCGGCAAGCAGGTCTGCGTGCCGCGTGTCGAAACAGGCCGCAAGGCCATGCACGCAGTTGCGACAACCTCGTTCGATGATGAGTCAATGCGACCAGACGAGCTGGGCGTACGAGTGCCAACATCTGGAGTACAGATTCCACACGAGTCGATCGACCTCGTCGTCGTGCCAGGGGTCGCCTTCGATACGCGCGGATATCGCCTTGGACGTGGAGGCGGGTACTACGACCGATACCTCGCGCGACTCCCCCGACAGACTGCAACGATCGGCGTCTGCTTCGACTGTCAATTCGTCGACCGGATTCCAACAGAGCCAACCGATATCGCGGTGCAAGTCATCGTCAGCGACCGCAGACGAGTCGATGCACTTTCGAAACAATCAACATCATCATCACCAGAGGAACCACTATGACACTGAGTAGCCAACTGCCTCGTTCAGCATCAGCATCCGGAACCGCCTCATGGATGTCATGGAAGCGCAGGACCATTCCCATCGCGCTCGCTCTTGTTGGTGCGGTTGGCTTTGGCGGTGCGACCTATTTCTTCTCGCACGATGACGACAAGACCCCCACTGCAGAACTTGTCGCTGTCAATACCGTCCCGGCGTTGCCAATCGCTCCTGCGCCAGCGACTCAAGCGGCGACTTCGACGCGAGCTGATGAAATGCCTGCGGTTTCTGCGGTTCCTGCGGTTTCTGCGGTGAAACCGGTGGCGAGCGCTGCCCCCGCTCCAACGCCAGACGTCGCGCAGAACGCATCTCAAGCGATCGCGCAGCCCGCGACGCTTGCAACCAAGGAGTCGGCGATGAACTTCGCCACTGCGCTCTCAATGAAAGAGGGCGATCCGGTTGGAGCTCGCCTCGCGTTGACCCAACTGCTGGACCGCCGCGCGATCGCACCCGCAGAGTTGCCGCTCGCCATGACGGCCCTTCGCGAGATCAATGCCCGTCTGTTCTTTTCGCCAACACCGGTTGTCGGCGATCCAACCGTACAGATCTACACCGTCGCCTCGGGCGACACTCTTTCAAAGATTGCGAAGCGAAGTGGCGTTCAAGCTGACTGGCGATTGATCCAACGCATGAACGGGATGAAGAGCGAGAAGTCACTTCGCGTGGGGCAGAGTCTAAAACTTCCGGTGGGAGCGTTTCACGCAGAGGTCTCAAAGAGCACCTTTGAGATGAGAGTTTTTGCGGGCGAAGGAGCGAGTCGCGTGCTCATCGCCGCATTCCCGGTTGGACTTGGCGAGCTGAACTCGACTCCGACTGGAGCATTTATGGTGCGACCAAAGAGCAAACTCATCAATCCGCAATGGAAGAACCCGCGCACCGGCGAGAGTTTCGTCGCTGATGATCCGAAGAATCCAATCGGCGAGCGATGGATCGGTCTCATTGGGGTCGAGGCGCACAACCAGGGATTCAAGGGGTACGGAATCCACGGGACGGTCGATCCCGCATCAATCGGCAAGCAAGCTTCGATGGGATGCGTGCGAATGAACGATGCAGACGTCGAAGTTGTCTACGAGTTGCTCACCGAACCCAATAGCACCATCGTGATCGCTCCCTAAGAGCGCTACGACAGTTCGCCTCGCGCTGGCCCCTCTGGGTGGTGCGACCCATACTTAGCGGCTCCAGCGCTGCGCGGAGCCCGCGCAAGTTGTGCCGCGAGCAACATCGCTTCGCGCATAGCCCCCGCATCGGCGCGCCCTTCGCCCGCGATTCCAAAGGCTGTGCCGTGATCTGGGCTGGTGCGAACGATCGGAATTCCAAGCGTCACATTGACCGCCGACTCGAAGGCGAGCATCTTGATCGGAATCAACCCCTGATCGTGATACATGGCGACCACCAGGTCGTAGCGACCCTTGATCGCATCGCGAAAGATTGTGTCGGCTGGCCACGGTCCCGATGCGTCAACCCCAGCACTGCAGGCCATGTCGATTGCGGGACGGATCACGCGATCCTCTTCGTCACCAAAGAGACCATGCTCGCCCGCGTGGGGATTGAGCCCGCACACCGCAATGCGCGGCGACGCGACCCCCATGTCGCGGCAAAACCGGTTCCCGAGATCGATCGGATCAAACACCCGGCCGATCGTCAATAGATCGCGAATCGTCATGAGAGGCACATGGGTCGTTGCGAGGGCGACGCGCAACTTCGGCGCTGAGAACGCCATGCAGTGGCGGCGCGCGCGGGTACGGAAGGCGAACAATTCTGTGTGGCCTGGCCAGCGGAAGCCCGCCATTGACCATGACTCTTTGCTGATCGGCGCAGTCACAACCGCGTCGACATGCCGCGGATCACCCTGCGCGCGCATCGCGTCGGCAATCGCCGCCTCGACATATCCCTTGCTGGCAACACCACCGATCTTCGAAGGCTCGCGTCGGTCGAAAAGGCCAAGCACCTGGCCGTGGTCGAGCACGATGTAATCAGCGTCGATTTCCTGTTGAGCCCGCTCGCTCTCGACCGCCACTCGCAGCCAATCGACGGGTAGTCCGCTCTTCTCGGCAGCGACATGCATCAGGTGGTTTGACCCATGAACCACCCAGCGCGCAGCGCGGCGAACCGTTGGGTCGCACAGCGCCTTGACGGTCACTTCGGCCCCGATTCCCGCGGGATCACCGAGAGAGATTGCGACGGTCGGCCGTGAAGGACTCACGCTGAAATCGTAGCGGGGTGACGGCGGAACGCTGATGCCGATCAGGATTCTCGCGGCACGGGCCCGATACGATCAGGTCAATGGCTGATTGGTACTACTCCAGTGACGGGACCAACAAGCGAGGTCCAGTTCTGTCGAAGACGCTTCGACTGTTGGCGCAGCAGGGTGTGGTGACCCCGTCGACGCTGATCTGGAAAGAGGGACTGCCTCGTTGGGTGAAGGCGTCGAAGGTCAACGGACTGTTCCCCGCGGGTGTGACGGGACCACCATCGCTGACTCCACATTCAACCAATTCTGCAAAGGTGGAAGTCCGAGCTCTAGAGGACTCTGACTCAACCCCTCCAGTTTCCACTCCGCTTACCAAACGTCGCAAATGGCTCGTAGACATCGCGGCGTGGGGGATCATTGGGGCGGTCGTCTGGAACATCCAACCGATTTCGCTCTTCATCCTTGATAGATATGAATCATGGAACTCTCGCGATCGGCGGGACGCACTCGCCAACGCGACTGCCGAGGCCGCGAGACTCTTGGCCGACTCGAGAGCACTCTCACAGTCTCACCCCCCGCAGAGCGAAGGTATCGAGACGCCTCCGCGCGATAGTGGGCGCGGCCGCGAGCCCGCCTTCACTAGCGACGCACCGCAATTCGGATTCCGATTCAAGGGACTCTCGCTGGGGATGACACCGAGCGAAGTCACAGCAGCCGCTCTTGATATTGCAGATGATGCCGCCCTGCCGAGCGGCGCAGTTCGTGGATTTTGGCCTCCCGATCAGTCAATCGCACCAACCACCTCGATACCTGCGAACGCTACTGCCGGTTGGTACTACGGGTACTCAATCCCGCCGTCCGCGCAACCAAACGCACGTACGTCGAGTGATTCCGCAGGGTGGAAGCGAGTGGGGTGGGTTTACGTAGTGTTCGATGCCTCGCATCAAACGATCGAAGTGGGAGTCAAGATTCGGCAACACTTCGGCACGGTCGGGCCTACGGCGATTGCTTCCAACGATCTCACTCCGGCCGAACTCGCTCGGCGCATTGTTGATTCCTATCAGCTCCCAGAACTAACCCCAACAACCCTTGGCAACGGTTGGGAGTACGAAAACCGAGACGAGGGTTGGAAGGTCGAGTTTTCAGTGGTTCACTGGACGGCGCAATCGTTTCAGTCCGGGGTCGCAGCGGATTTCATCCGAATGGACGACATTCAGGTCGATGAGTTCCGGCGTCGCGTTGCGCTTGAAACAAAGGCTGCCCTCGAAAGCCGTGGATTGGTCGGCGCCTTAGAAGTCGTCTCCTCTGTGGGTGATTTGGCCAAGATTGATACGGCTTGGGTGCTTCGAATGGCGAGGACGTCGAGAAACAGCGAAATCAACTTTGATTAAGGCTGTCGCATCTGACGAGCCGAATTCGCGGCGAGCCACCCGCTGACCTGGTCCAATCGCTCCTTTGAGAGAGTTTTGAATCAAGCGCTCCTCACCATTCGCATATCTCGATTGCGGCCAAACTGAATTCCGTACTGCAAAATTGTAGATTTCTTTCAAGATTGGTGGCCAACGGACAATCGCGAGTTATGGTCGGAATATGTTCATCGAGAGCCCTACCTCCCCGAAGACCGTCGCGATCGCTCTAGCCATCGCAAGTTCAATCGCCGCGACGAGCGACGCCGCAGTTTTCGTTTCTACTGGCCATACTGGTGCTCAGGTGCAGTGCGACTATCAGCACTTTCAGCACTGGACCTACTCGGTCTCAGAGGATGTCACTGACATCTCGGGTGCACTCTTCACAATGAAGAGTGGAAGCCAAACGACCGCTGCGATCGACTTCGTGATCTTCGAAGGCACATACTCCGATTATGGCTCGGCCACGAACTTGCTCTCAGTCACTCTCGGACCAGATGCGTTCACCACCCAGTTCACTCCAGTGATGTTTAGTAGCACTGCCATCACGCTGATCGCGGGACACACCTACACGGCAGTGCTCGCGTCCCACGCGCTTGACCCACAAAGCGAGGCATACTTCATCAAGGGTGGCTCAGAGAGCCCGCTCTCGTTCGTTGGCCCCGATGGGGTCCGATGGACTGGCGGAGGTCAAATCACTCCTCCGACGCCAGCCCCTGGTGTGGCGGCGCTGTTTGCACTCGCCGGATTTGCCTGCCGACCTCGCCGACGCGCCGAGTGACCAAGGTTTTGGCAGGCAGCCGAATCATCGGGGACCGAAGTAAAGTGGACGCACACCACAATGACTGCGCCTCCCTCGATCAGCGACCGAGACCCCCGCTGCTGCCCACACGTGGAACGCAACGATCATCGGTGTACTGCGCGATTCGCTCTCGGTGAAGTTGAACA
>SYHM01000185.1 GCA_005799205.1 Planctomycetia bacterium
CGCGTGATTCGGCAGACAATTCGACAGGAATTGCCTGACGATTTTCAGACGAGTGAGTTTCTTCTCAGCTGCGGGTTCATCGATCGCATCGTGCACCGATCGAACCTGCGAAGCGAGATCAGTCGGGTCATCGACTATTCCGGCAACTAGCGCGTGAGAGACCTCGGCGCGCTGACACCGCTTCAATCGTGCGCGCTTGCGATCGCTCCATCGCTTTGCCTTGTCTTGGCGTTTCCGCCATGTGGTTGGTGGTGGATGAGTTTCGTGGCCCTGACGGGGTGGACGTTGCTCGCTGCGGCTCCGACACTTTCACGCGGTGCGTGGGTTGCTGTCACCGCGAGTTCGCTGGCGATGTGGCTCTGGTTTCAGTCGTGGATCATGGATGTCTCGCTCGCTGGTTATCCAGTGCTCTGTGTGTACCTCGCGCTGTACGCACCCTGCTTTCTGTGGCTCGTTCGAACGAGTTCGCGTTCGCCGCTTGGAAAACGAATTCCGTGGGCAGTGCTTGCTCCCATCGTTTGTGTGGCACTCGAGTGGATTCGTGGACGGGTGGTCTTTGACGGGTATCCCTGGTACGCGCTCGGGCATCCGCTCATCGATTGTGTGCCGGTCGCTCAGGTGGCAGACCTTGGCGGGTGCGCGATGGCCTCATTCGTCGCAGCGTGCATCGCAGGAGCACTCGTTGACCTCTTCACGAAAGTCACGCCATCAAACCGACGGCGAGACGTCGGGCGATCGAGCACGCTCGGGATCGCCTTCGGAGGATTCGCACTCGCAGCCTCAATCGGGTATGGGATTGCTCGAAAGGCCGAGACGCCTGCGTGTACATCGAGCGGCCCACGCATTCTTGCGGTGCAAACCAATCTCGAGACAGACAACAAGCTCGGGTGGCCCCGCGCGAGGCAAGAGTCAGACCTCGTGCACTTCGGCGAACTCTCGCTCGCGCTTGCTCAACGTGCCCGCGATTCGGGCGAGCCGATCGACCTCATCGTTTGGCCAGAGACCATGCTGCCAGGATTTGGCCTCGAGCCCGAATCACTTGCAGTTCTCACGCAGGGAGAATGGTGGCCAGGCGATCGATTTGCCGCATTCGCGTGCTCGATCGCGCAGTCCCTCGGAGTTCCGTTCCTCGTTGGGAGCCCTGCGTACGTCGGGCTGCGTGCTGAGGGAGACCGTTGGGGGTGGGACCAGCAATTCAACAGTGCCTATCTCATCGAACCTCAGGGTGGCTATCAGCGCTACGACAAGATCTTTCTGACTCCGTTTGGCGAGACGATGCCATACATCTCGCAGTGGACTTGGCTTGAGACGCAGTTGCTCGCACTCGGCGCGCGGGGAATGACCTTTGATCTCGATTCGTCCAGTGAGTATCGACGACTCTCGCTCAACTGTTCTCTATCGCGAGAGGTCGGACCACGCGTCGAATTGGCGACTCCGATTTGTTTCGAGGACACGGTCGCTCAGGTGGTGCGCCGCCTGGTGTACGACGACGAGGGGATCAAGCGCGCGCACGCGATCGTGAACCTTTCGAATGACGGATGGTTTGGATCGAGTGATGGCGGACGGGCGCAGCACGCACTCATCGCGCGCTGGCGCTGCATCGAGAATCGTGTGCCGATGGTTCGTGTCGCGAACACTGGAATCTCTCAAGCATTCACGAGCACCGGCGAACAGGTCAGTGGTGCGGTCGTACGAGCGCGCAGCGAGGGAGGATTTGCAGTCACGATGCCGCTCGACTCGCGATCGACTCTGTTTGGACGAGTTGGCGATGTAGGATCGCCTCTCATGGTGATCACAACTCTGGTGTTGCTTGGATCGTGGGGGTGCCGCTGCACTGCGAGTGGTCGAAGGGTGGTCGCCCCGCTCGCGATGGTTGGGATGGTTGCAGGTGCGACAATGAGCATGCCAGCGTGCACATCGTCGAGCGGGGGAGGGACGGTCCTTGGTGGATCTTCGTGGAGTTCACGCACCCCCAAACCAGATCCGAGTTCGACCTTTCGTGAGGTGCCTGCGGAAGCAGTCGCCACGGCTGCGCCCGCGCCGGTTGAGGCAGAATCCTCGGCATCCGTCACTGTCGCGCAGACCACCCAAGCCGCGACGAACGAGGAAGCAGCAATCGTCAAGTCTCCCGCCGAGCTCGCGCTGAGCATTCTCATCGCCGCATCTTCGAGCGAAGAGCCGCTCTACCGAGCGCATGCCCTCGAGGGGTTGCAGCCCAGTCCTTCATCACTCGAGCCTGCGGCCTTTCGCTTGCTCGCCGATCCCAACCCTGGCGTCAGATTCGCCGCCGCGGTCACCGTTGGACGAAATCGTTTTGTGCAGTGCGCCGCTGCGATCGAACCGCTCACGCTCGACCCCAATCTCTCCGTCCGCGCGGCTGCGCTCTACGCGCTCGTGAGACTTGGTGCACTCGTCGACCTTTCGCCTCTGGCTCAATTCACGATGAGCGATGACGCGGATGTGAGGTCAAATGCATTCTTCGTTCTTGGGGAACTCGGGAATCCATCTGCAATTCCCCTCGTCGAGAGCGCTGTCGGACGGCCACTCATCGGCGCCGATCGAACGCGCGCGCGCATCGTTGACCTTCAGGCGGCGGAGTCGATGGCAAAGATGGGAGATTTCAGACAGTACGACCCGATTCGCGCCGCGCTGTTTGCGCCGAGCGATCAGTTGGAGATCGTCGCCCTCGCCTGCCAGATGGTTGGAGAGGTCAACGACCGGGGGGCTCGGGGCCACCTCATTGGTATCTGGAATGGGAAAGAGCAGCTGCAAAAGCCGATCGAGATACGCCTCATCGTGGGGACGGCGCTCATTCGAATTGGCGAACCGAACCTTGAGCCGGTCTTTCAGCTCTGTGAGAGTGCGATACGAGACCCATCCCCATCGGTTCGCGCACAGGCAGCAGCAACGCTCGGTTGGGCTGGCGGATCGCGTGCAACGGCGCTGCTCGCTCCTGCGCTCGCCGATCCCGTTCCCATTGTCCGACTGACCGCTGCGGCGGCGTTCTTGCGAGCGGCACCTCCGTCGGGTGCGACTCGTGCAACGGGATGAACGGCGTTCAGTCGTTGACACCGTCTCGGCATGCGGGTAAAACCTATCCCTTGTCGAAGCACGGTGAGTTTGCCCGCTTCTCGTGTCTGTCTCGTGTGATCTCCAACCCACGTAGGTTAATCCCGTGCATATTCTGACGAAAGTGTTTGTTGTTCTCGTGTCACTGCTCGCGGTGGCACTCGTTCCGCTTGCCTCGGTTCAAAGCATGAATCAGGCAGCACTTCGCCAGCAGGTGAAGGACAAGGAGGGAGCTGTCAGTTCGGCTCGACGCGAGCTCGATTCCGAGCGTGCACTTCGTGCGAAGGCCGAAAACGACACAGCGCTTCAACTGAAAGACCTCGACACCGAAAAGAACCGACTGCAGTCGGCGGTTGAAGAGGGCACATCACGCCTACGAGCTCTCGAATCTGAACTGGCACAATCCAAGATTCGGCTCACGACGCTCGAACAATCGCTCTCGGTGATGACTGAAACAGATCGTGCAAAGACTGAACTGACGAAGACTCTTACTGAAGAACTCGATTCGCAACGCGCGCTCGTGACCGACTGCGAAAAGGTTCGCATCGACATTGAACAGAAACTCGGCAAGACCGACAGCGATCTGCGTGTTGCGCAGGAAGCAGTGGGGGACCTGAAGGAGCAGGTTGCATCGCTGAGCGCTGAGAAGACCAAGACTGACCAGGTCGTTCGGGACTACTCGGCTCGGTATGGCACCGTTGCGAGCGAAGCGGCAGCCGGAAGCGGCGCTGGCGCAGTTGCTGATCGTGACCTCACAGCGCGAGTTGTGAATGTTCGCCGAACCGACGACGCGGTTTACGCAGAGATTGATGCGGGAAGCCGCGACGGAGTGAAGCAAGGATGGGTACTGACCATCGGAGATGGCTCACGCTTCATCGGAAAGCTCCGTATCACATCGGTTGACGTCAACAAGTCGGTCGGCACGGTTGAGTTGGAAGACGCTGCTGGACGCGGTCCAGTGCGCGTCGGGCAGCGCGTCACCGTTCGCCGCGGGCAGTAAAGGACTCAACGATGGCATTCCTTGGAATTGGCAAGAAGACTCCCAAGGCACCACCCGCTGGCGCAGCGGGGGGACCAAGTGGACTCGGTGACGCAGCTGACTCAGATGGCGGCGAATCGACCGCGCCAAAGGCCAAGCCTGCTAAGAAGGGGTTCTTTGGCTCCAAGTCCGACGCGAAAGGAAAGGCCGCACCGTCGAAGCTCGCAGCCTCGAAGGCAGCTGGTGCGAAGCCAGCGCGTGCGAAGTCGGCGGGAAGTGGCGGAGAACTGGACATCTACACCGCGGTGCTGCTTGCCGCAGTCATCGCGCTCGCTGCAGGTTGCGTGTTGGTTGCCCTAGACAACTTGGCTGGAGTTGAAGGCGGTTCAGATGAGGGAAACCCATTTGTGGTTCTCTCCTCTCGCTGAGCGGATTTCATCTGGCTGGACGAGTCTCGTGAATGGACTGACTGGTCATGCAAATGGTCAAAACTGGTCATGGAGGTGACCGAATATGGCTCTAGAGAAGATGATGAGTTGGTTTAGCGTGGACATGGGGATTGACCTGGGGACCTGCAACACATTGGTGTGCGTGCGCGGCGAAGGAATCGTGCTCAACGAGCCATCCGTGGTCGCAGTGCGCAAAGGTACGAACCAAGTTCTTTTGAACGGCACCGCAGTTGGGTTTGCCGCAAAGGAAATGTTAGGTCGAACTCCAGGGTCGATTCAGGCCATCCGACCACTCAAAGATGGCGTGATCTCTGACTTTGAAATCACCGAAGCGATGTTGAAGTACTTCATCCAGAAGGTGATGGGCCGAAGCCGCATCTTCGGACCGCGTGTGGTGATCTCGATCCCCTCCGGAATCACCGCGGTCGAGAAGCGCGCGGTGCTTGATAGTGCTGAGCGCGCAGGTGCGCGAAAGGTCTTCTTGCTCGAAGAGCCAATGGCCGCCGCGATGGGAGCAAGCCTTCCGTTTGATGAAGCCACCGCGAGCATGGTGGTTGATATCGGTGGTGGTACGAGCGAGATTGCGATTCTGAGCCTTGCGGATATTGCCAAGGCCTCGAGCCTGCGCGTCGCAGGCGATGACTTCGATGAGGCGATTATCCGGTTTCTCGAAGAAAAGCGCGGGCTGCGCGTGGGAGAGCAAACGGCCGAGCAGATCAAGATTCGGATCGGCAGCGCGTGGCCGCTCGCCGAAGAGCTTGCGATGAAGGTGCGTGGTCGTGATGTCGCAAGCGGACTGCCGCGGCAGATTGAGGTGAACTCAGTTGAGATTCGCGAAGCGCTCTCGGAGCCACTTCGAAAGATTGCAGACGAAGTCGTAAAAACGCTTCGTGAAGCAGACCCTGAACTGGCTGCAGACTTGTGCAATCCCGATCTGCCACACAACGGAATCACCGTGGCAGGTGGAGGCGCACTCCTGCGCGGCATTGACCAAATGTTCGCCGACCGCACTGGTTTGACGGTCAAGATTGCGGAAGACCCGCTGACATGTGTGGCGCGCGGCACGGCGCTCTACCTTGAGAACCTCGAACAGTACAAATCAATTCTTGAATCGAATGTTGAGGAACTCTGAGGAGTGAGCGCACTCTGATCTCTACGCGTGCGCCGCATTCCTCCTCTCGCTCTGGTCGTGTCGCTCGTGGTGCTGCTGGGTCTTTGCCCCACGCGCTGGATCGCGCCGCTGACGGGTGACCTATCGGCAGTGGTGTGGGTTCCGCTCGCTCCGCTTTCACACGCGGCGACCACTGTGAGGCTGTGGCTTCGCCCGCGCCCTGTGGCGACCACGGGTGATGACGCGACCGCTGCTGTCGAGCGCGACTACTACCGAGGACTTTGGCACGCGGAGCGCATCCAGACAGAAGCACTCGAAAAGAAGCTCAGCTTGTATGAGCGCACCATCGGACCTCCCTCGAGTGGCGGAGCGGTACGGCTCGCGAGTGCGACAGTGATCGGACGCATCGCCGGGTCGGGTGGCGTTGCACTTCGCGTGAATGTCGGTTCGCAGCATGGAGTCACTGCTGGTGACGTTGCAGTAATCGATGGCGACGCACTCGTTGGGCGACTCGCGCCAGAAGTGGCGGCAGTCTCGAGCCTGGTGATCTCGATTGCTGATCGATCGATCGGCAGATTTGATGGCTACATCACACCAGCTGCGCAGGAAAGGTCGCACCGTCCCAGCGCGCTTGCGGTTCAATTGCTACCAGACGGGAGTGGGTCTTTGCGTGCTGATGTCGATTTGTCGGCGGCGGTGAGCGTCGGAGATGCGGTCCGGCTCAAGGATGCGTCGTGGCCTCCTGGGGCGCAGGGAATGCGAGTGGGTCGTGTCGCCGAGGTGCGACGCAAGGACGCGCAACCACTGCGAGGCGAGGTTGTGGTGCAGCCGACGACTGATCCTGCCCTCATTGGCGAAGTCGTCATCAAGCTCTCTGCGGAGAAACGGCCTTGAGGTGGCTTGCCGCCATTCCACTGCTCATTGCCGCACTCGTTGCTGATGTCTCCTTCATGCCAGTCTTCGAGATTGGCGGTGTCATTCCACACCTTGTGATTGTCGTGGTTGCTTTTGCAGCGATGCATGCCGACGCTTCGACCGTCCTGTGGTTCTCACTCCTCGCTGGACTGCTGATGGACCTCTCTGAGCCTTCACTGAGCGGTCCTCGCGCGCCGCTCTATCTCGTGGGGCCATCGACTCTCGGCGTGTTCTTCGGGTCGCACGCACTCCTCTCGATGCGTGGTCTACTCGTTCGCCGCAATCCGCTCGCGATCGGTGTGATGTCACTCGTGTTGGCATTTGCCAGCGGTCTCTTGTGGACCGCGTGGTGGGCACTTCGATCGTGGTATCCCGACTCGCCCCCACCGTGGGGTGATGGATCCGCACTTGGTGAGCTGGCCCATCAGTGCTTTGAGGCGTTGTCGATCGGGGTCATCGGCGTGCCGTGCGGGTGGCTGCTCCTGCACTTTTCGTCATTGTGGAGTTTTCCGTCAGTCCTCGAACGATCGCGGCGCTCTGGAGGCTCGGCTCGAATCATTCGGCAGTAGAGTGCGCACATGGGTGCATCTGGCACAATCGTGGCGCTGTTCGATGATGGACTCTCGCGATTTGGACCACTAGGCGACCTTCGTCCATCGTTTGAGCAGCGACTTGGGGTGTTGACGGGATTCGAACGAACGAAGCTCGTGCTTGGCCGGGTCGATGCGCTCTTTCCACCTGACTACCTTGCGGCAGTCGTCACCGAGGGGCAGGGTGCCACTGGCGCGATCGTTGGACGGCTTCCCGCAGGTGCGACGGAAGTCTTACTGGTGAATGGCGCACTTGATTCGCTCGAGGATGCGGCAGACCTCTCGAGTGGAGAGACGATCCTCTCGCCCGAAGGTCGTGTCGCAATGGCTCGTTGGCCGGTCGCTCTCGCACAGTCCTACTTCGACCGCCTTGCGGCGAATGACCGAAAACCCCCCAAGACCCCCACGCGACCAATGGGTCACGGACGGATCATCGCCGCTCCGTGGGAGTTGCTCGAACGGCTCAACCAGAGCGTGGTTGCAGACATTACGTTGATGAGCCGAAGTAGCGAGATGACTGACAGAGCCTCGGCTGGAGTGCAGCGCTTTGGCAATCATCCACTGCTCATGGATCCGAGTGCACGCGTGCTGCCTGGAGCCGTCGTTGACACGACTGACGGTCCCGTGCTTGTCGCGCACGGAGCGACCATCCGCCCTGGCGCGGTCGTCTGTGGGCCAGTTGCAATTCTCGAAGAGTCAACCATCCTCGAGCGAGCGCACATCAAGGCTCGAACTGTGGTGGGGCCACACTGCAAGGTCGGCGGTGAAGTCGGTTCGACGGTTTTTCAGGGGTACTCGAACAAAGCTCATGAGGGGCATCTGGGGGATGCACTCGTGGGTGAGTGGGTGAACTTGGGTGCGGGAACCTGCAATTCGAACTTGATGAATACGTACGGGGAAGTCACCACTCGATTGGACGCGGCGGGAAGTATTGAGCGGACGAAGAGAGTCTTTTATGGCGGAATCATTGCGGATCACGCGAAGTGCGCGATTCTTGTGGCGATCAACACAGGATCGACGATCGGGACCGGTGCAATGATCGCGATCGGCCGGCCGTCGACCTTTGTCGATCGCTTCGCATGGCTTACTGCCGAGCGGACGCAGTCCTTTCGCTTTGATCGATTCGAAGAAGCACTCGTGGCAGTCATGGCCCGGCGTGGCAGGGTTCCGGGGCCGGCGTACCTCGCCCGACTTCGCGCGCTGCATGAGGCGCACACCAATCGCGGCGTCAGCGGATGAGCCCAAGCGCCTCGGTTCATCTTCCAGTCGTCGACGCCGCTGATGTTGATGTCGCACGGCGCTCGATCGCCGAACAGCTCGCGAGTTCAATCAGCGGCGAGATTCGTTTCGGACGACATGACCGATTGCTGTACGCCACCGACGCCAGCCTCTACCAAGTCGAGCCGATCGGCGTGGTGATTCCCGCGTCGGTGGCGGACGGCCTGGCCACCGTCAAGGAATGCGCTCGACTCGGACTCCCGTTGCTCGCGCGGGGATCTGGTACTGCCCTCGCTGGCCAGAGCGTGAATCACGCAGTCATCGTCGATTTCAGCGCCAACTGCCGGAGGATTCTCCATGTGGATCCTGTCGCTCGAAGGGCACAGGTCGAGCCTGGCGTCGTGCTCGACCAATTGAATGAGGCGCTTGCTCGCGATGGATTGATGTTTGGCGCAGATGTTGCAACAAGTTCGCACGCAACGATCGGAGGAATGATTGGGAACAACTCAGCTGGCGCAAACTCGATCCTGTACGGTCGTACGGTCGAGAACTTGATCTCGCTGGACGTTGCGCTTGCAGATGGAACGCGCGTTCGCCTCGACGAGGGGGCATCTGAACGAGATCCGCTCGTGAGATCGATCACAGAGCGATTGGCCGAGATCGTGCGACCCATCGCACACGAGATTGATCTGCGAACTCCAAAGATCCTTCGACATGTCGACGGATACAACCTCGACCTGTTCCTGTCGCAATTGCGACGCAGCACTCCAGGAACCTTCGATCGCGTGAACCTCGCGCACCTCGTGTGCGGATCCGAGGGGACGCTCGCGGTCACCCTTGAGGCCGAACTTTCGCTCGTGCCACGACCGAAGGTAAGGGGGCTCGTCATCATCGGGTTTGATGGAGTGCCCGCCGCGCTGCGCCCACTTGCCGCGATGCTCGAGACCGCTCCGAGTGCTGTCGAACTGGTCGACGACATTGTGATCGAGATGGCCAAGCGCAATGCGATCTACCGTGCAGATGTCGCGGTCATGCCACAACCTGCATCTGGAACACTCGGGGCGGTGATGTATGTGCAATATTTCGGAGAATCTCATAGTGAGATCTCAGCGAAAATGGACCGACTCGAATCGGCGCTCGGCGGGGCGCCTCTCGTGCGCCACTTTGAACAGGCTGCGATGGATGCGGCATGGCGGCTTCGAAAGGCAGGTGAACCTCTGCTGCATGGGGTACCAGGTGAGCGCAAACCAATCACGTTCGTCGAAGACACAGCCGTTGACCCTCGTCAACTGGCGGCGTTTGTTGACGAGTTTCGAGCCATCGTTGCTCGACATGGCAGCGTTGCCGCGTACTACGCGCATGCATCGGTCGGGTGCTTGCACATTCGACCGCTCGTATCGCTCGCGAGCGAGCAGGGGCTCGCAACGCTTCGCTCGATCGCGATTGATGTTGCTGACCTCGTGGTCCGATACGGTGGCGCCTTGAGTGGGGAGCATGGCGACGGACGCGTTCGCTCTCCTCTGTTGACTCGAGTCCTTGGTCCTGTGATCGCGCAGGCCATCCGAGATGTGAAGCAAGTCTTCGACCCTGAGGGTCGATTGAACCCTGGGAATCTCGTGAACAATGATGAGCCCGCGGCACTGACTTCGAAGTTACGTGTGCGACCAGATGATTCGCACTTCGTCCATCCGCCCAGCGGTCCGACATTTTTCAACTATGAACGTGAAGAGGGTTTCTCTCACGCACTCGAGCAGTGCAATGGTGCTGGACTCTGCCGGCGACTCACCCCAGGAGGCACGATGTGCCCCTCGTACCGTGTGCTCAAAGATGAGCGTCATGCGACACGAGGACGGGCGAACGCACTTCGCCTGGCATTTACAGGTCAACTGTCGAATCGCCCGAGCGATGTCAAGCACGTGAACGAGACGCTCGCACTCTGCCTGTCGTGCAAGGCCTGCAAGACGGAGTGCCCAAGCAATGTCGATATCTCAAAGTTGAAAGCAGAGTTCACTGCGCAGCAGTTTCTGCGCGCTGGCCGAGTGCCGTGGCGCACTCAACTGCTCGGTCGTGTTGCTCGAATCAATGCCGCTGGATCGGCTCTTTGGCCACTCTCAAACTGGATCGCCGCGTGTCCACCTTTTCGTGCTTTGATCGCCGCAGTCATGGGATTTGCCCGCGAACGGTCGTTGCCACACTTCGGTCAATCTCTGCGCACGTGGTCAGTGCGTCGCCACGCAGCACGAGTGCGGCAGTGTGGACCTGACTCGATGATCGATCGACCAACGGTGCTCTTGCTCCCCGACTGCTTCACCCAGTGGTCAGAGCCAGCGATCGGTCGCAGCGCCATCGAAGTGCTCGAGCGGTTCGGCTACCGCGTCGTGATTCCGCGCGTGGGATGCTGTGGGCGCGCGGCCATATCGAATGGGATGCTTGCGGAGGCTGCGAGGTCTTCACGCATCGTCGCACTCGCGCTGCTCGAAGCGTTTCGACGTGAACACGCCGTTGCGCTTGTAGCACTCGAACCGTCCTGCCTGTCGGCCATCAAAGATGATTGGCTCGATCTCAACATGGGACTTGACCTCGAGTCGCTTCGTGGGCTTGCCTCGAAGTCGTGGCTCATCGACGAGTGGCTTGATCAGCAGTGGGACCGCCACCCGAAGCGACCAACGTTCGCACAGACGACAGAACAAGTGGCCTTGCACGCTCACTGTCACCAAAAGGCGCTGTGGGGAGCGGGTAGTTCTTCACGGCTACTCGAGCGCATCTTTCCCAAGCGGGCGCACACACTTGCGACTGGATGCTGCGGAATGGCGGGGGCGTTCGGCTTCCAGAGCTCGAACTACGAACTCTCGATGAAGATAGGTGCGAGCGATCTCTTCCCAAAACTCGACGCACGACCGCTCGATGTCGTGTGCGCACCGGGAGCGAGTTGTCGCCATCAGATTGCCGATGGAACCGCCCGCAGGGCGCTCCATCCCATCGAGCTCGTCGCGCGCGCACTCGCCGACGCGTGACCGAAGGCGCAGGAGGGGGGAGTGTCGTATCATGCTCCCCCGATGCATCCGCCTGCACACACCACAAATGCCGTCGATCTGAGCGAGGGTCGCGTGCTGATCGTGGATGACAACACGCAAAATCTCGAGCTCATTCAGGCGTTTATGGAGTCATTGCCCTGCCAGCTTTCGCTTGCGCACGATGGGCTTGAAGCGCTTGCTCAGATCGAGAAAGATCGTCCCGATCTTGTACTCCTCGATGTGATGATGCCAAAGATGTCAGGATTCGAGGTGTGCCAGCGTGTCAAGGCAAACCCAGCGACCCGCGAAACGATCATCATCATGGTGACTGCGCTGCATGAGCTCGGGGACATGGAGCGGGCAGTTGAGTGTGGATGTGACGACTTCGTCTCAAAGCCCGTGAATAAAGTTGAACTTCTCACCCGCGTGCGAGGGTTGCTTTCGTTGAGACTTCTCAAGAAGCAGATGGCCTCGTTTTTAGCTGATCGCGGCGTGGATTAGTCCGCATCGTGACCGAACTACGAATCTAGGTCACGAATCTAGGCCGCAGTTCGTGAAACGATCGCAGGTGTATCTCCAAGGCGCCGCCATGGAGTTGCGCAGGCTCTCGGTTCCCCAGCACATTCGAGGTGTTGCAGATATCGGTGGAGGTCGTACGCGTCAAATGTCACAAGCCACGACCGATCCGCTCCTGGATTGAGCGCGACGATTGATTCAACGAGATGGTCGACGGTTCCGGGTGCGAGATCGTTGGTCATGGTTGACATTCATCGGTTGTCGAGGGGGTGCCGCTCTTCACAATTCATCGCTCAAGCGGCTGCTTTCAAGCAGCTGTTCGCTCTCCGCACGACTGCTAGTGGTGATGGATCACGGTGCCCACGAGAGATTGCGCTGCCGCGACGATGGGACGGATTCCCAAGCAAAAAAAATTTGCACCGTACACTCGCCTTTCACTATGTCCACTGCATACCGAACGACTCCCCAAGTGACAGACAACATGCCAAGCGGCATCGCCTACATCGTCGGGAATGAGGCGGCTGAGCGCTTTTCGTTCTACGGGATGAAGACAATTCTCGCAGTGTTCATGACCCAGTATCTGCTGACTGCGACTGGAGATTCCGCATTTTTGACAAAGACTGAAGCAACCGAATGGGTCAGCCTCTTTGTCGCGAGTGCCTACTTCTTTCCGGTCATCGGAGCGTTGATCGCGGATGCGATCCTCGGCAAGTACCTGACGATTATGGCGCTGTCGATCGTCTACTGCCTCGGTCACCTCTGCCTTGCTTTCATTGATTTACCGGGTTCAGTGTTGACTGCCACGATGGAGCCCAAGGGGTGGCTGATCGCGGGGTTGGTGCTCGTTGCACTCGGCTCGGGCGGCATCAAACCGTGTGTCTCGGCCAATGTCGGAGACCAGTTTGGTGCCAAGAACGCTCACCTACTCGAGAGGGTCTATGGCTGGTTCTATTTTGCGATCAACTTCGGTTCGCTGTTTTCAACACTGCTGACACCGTGGATGTTGAAGAACTATGGACCGGGCTGGGCCTTTGGAATCCCTGGAATCTTGATGGCAATCGCCACGCTCGTGTTTTGGATGGGGCGCCACAAGTTTGTTCATGTGCCCCCGCGCGGGTGGGCGTATCTGCATGAGACTTTCGGCCCGACAGGACTTCGGGCAATCCTCAAACTCATCCCGATTTACATCTTTGTCGCCGTTTTTTGGTCGCTCTACGACCAAGGGGGGTCGAGTTGGGTTCTTCAAGCGCAGCAGATGAACTGCACATTCCTTGGCATCACCTGGCTTGAGAGCCAGGTTCAAGCGATTAACCCGCTGCTCATTCTGGTCTTTATTCCGCTCTTCGCGTATGTCGTCTATCCGCTTGCGAGCAAAGTGGTGACGCTGACTGCAACCCGCAAGCTCTTCTGCGGATTTGTCCTGACGGTGGCGGCTTTCTCGATCGCGTCGTACGCGCAAGAACTCATTGATCGTGAAGAAGTTGCCTTCGCCGAGGTCGTGCGACCCCTGTGCGAGCAGGGTCAGTTCGATGTTGCCGCGACGATTGAGCAGATGGAGCGGCTCGAGATGAACGCCACCGCGGCGCAACTCAAGGTGGCGATCGAGCGCCCATCCGATCGACTTGCGATGGTGGCTCCGATCACGAAGGCAGGCATCGCGGTGACCAAGAGTGGAACGATTGTGCGAGCGAACTGGCCGAGCATCGGATGGCAACTCTTGGCGTATGTCATCCTCACAGCAGGGGAGGTGCTCGTATCGATCACATGCCTCGAGTTCAGTTACAGCCAGTCTCCAAAGCAGATGAAGTCGTTCATCATGAGCCTCTTTCTGCTC
This sequence comes from Planctomycetia bacterium, assembly GCA_005799205.1. Classification (GTDB taxonomy): domain Bacteria; phylum Planctomycetota; class Phycisphaerae; order Phycisphaerales; family SM1A02; genus F1-60-MAGs104. The sequence continues at coordinate 13,696 of SYHM01000185.1, forward strand.
TCGGTTTCGGCTGGCAACCTCTTCACGGCGCTCGTCAACCGTTTCACGATGGACGCTGCGGGCAACTCGACCTTGGTGGGTTCGAGTTACTACTGGTTCTTTACCACCACGATGGCGGTCGCAACCGGACTCTTCATCGTCGTCATGGTGCTGTACAAGCCACGCAACTACGTCACAGAGGAAACTGGAGTCGTGTCCAATCCGTGATCGACTGATCTGGTTGCGGCGCCCCGCGGTCGTCATCGAAAGTGGGCTCGCGTTCACCCCGCGGGTGACTGATCACGAGGTGTCGAGTGCGTGGAGTCAACTGGTGGCAGCAAACGACCGCCTCGTCGATGGGCCTTGTTGGCATGTCACTGGGGTTCACCGCATCGGTCACGGTGGAGCGGCAATTCACGTCTCGCGCACGACCTACCGGATGGGTGCGGTGAGGCGCGCGGGAGTTGACACCGGGTTTAGAGGGCTCGGGACGAAGGCGATTGCGCACTGGAATGGACTGTCCCTCATCGGAGAACGGTCGCTCGCATGTGCCACCTACCCAGGCCACTGGGAGTTCGCTCCGGGTGGCGCCGTTGAGCCAGGCGAAGATCCCGCGTGTGGAATCGAGCGTGAACTCATCGAAGAGTGCGCCGCGAGCGCCAGAGCCCCCGCAAAACCAGTCGCCATCTTTTTCGATCGTGACGCAGGCAATTGGGAGATTGTGCATGAGATTGCGCTCAGTGCGCCTCCCGATGCGCCTCCGAATTGGGAGTACACGCGGCTCGCGCTTGCCAATGTGCGCGATCCGAATCGAGGGATTCCGAGTCCAGCAGCGCCATCGTGCCGTTTGATGGGTGTTGTTGCGTGCCGGCTGATCAGCGAACCATCCCTTGAGGCGAATCAAGACCGACCCACTGCACCCGCTTGAAGGCATTGCTGGTGTACTGGCTCGCCGCACGACGGAGCAGTCTCGTAGCCGCTTCGTCGTGCGCGGTACGCAAGCGTCCTGTGAGCTGAGACGGACTGAGCAAATCGACAAACCCTGAGGTCGCATGAAGCAATGAGAGATTCGATCCCACGATGTCAACACCGAACTCTGCGTCCCCTGCAGTGCCAGTAGGCCAACCGAACCCACCGCCTCCATAAAGCCCCATCTCGCGGCCTGAGAACACGAGCAGTCGAAGGGACAGATTTGTCGCGGCAGGATCAATCGCCGTCTTTCCAGCCTTGGGTTCCCACAAGAGTTCGACATGCAGCAACTGACCGAAGACATCCCCCCCCTCAGCAAGTTCGGCCGTCGTGACATCACTGAGCACGAATGACACGTTGGCCTGTTCGATCGAATAGGTGCCGATGCCGAGATCGGCTCGAAAGCTCCGGGGAGTGTTGCCATCGCTCGTCACCTCCAGTCGCTCGGGTGCACTGACTCCACAGCCCGGCGAGACAGCAATCGCGAAAACGAGCGCGATCACCGCTGCCACGCAGAGTGATGTGTGTGCGACAAGTTGCAACCTGCCAAACGATCGCAAAGCGCCGCTCATCGGCGCACAGGAGATCGTTGTCCGCCTAGGGTGGCACGCTCACTCACTGCGGCTGGCGAGCCAGAGAGTCCCGTCATCAACGGCGCCCGCATCGAGAGTGTCTCAATTGGGTTTCGCTCGACGATCAGCCGCAGCGCTGCTCGTGGAATCGCTGTGAGGTTCGTTCCAAGCGCGTACGAGTTCAGCGAGTAGATCGCCTCAACGGCCGCAGTTGGAGAGGTGAATGGGAAGCCAGAGGCGAGAAAAATCTTGTCAAGAACCCCAGCCTCGTGCGCGTGCAAGAGAGTCGTATAGAGGCGCCACGACTGGGATGTGATCCCGCTCGTGTCGGCGTAGATGCCAGGGTGCTTCGAGAGCAGTGCAATCGTCTCGTCGATCCACGGCGAGCCGATTTCGCTGAGCACAATCTTGAGCGTTGGAAAGGTGCGTGCAACTTCATCCCACGGAGTTGGACGGTCGAACTCCATGATCATCGAAGGGGTCATCAATCCTGGGCGGGTTACAAAGACGGGGAGGTGTTCGGCTGCACAGCGGTCAAAGAGTCGCATTGCCGATGAATGGGTTGGATGGAATCCCTGCGCAGAAGGAGAGATGTTGACGCCGACAAGCCCAAGGGACTTGGCGCGATCGAGATCTTCAGTCCACGAGGGACACATCGGATCGATCCCAGCGATTCCAGCGAGTCGGTGCGGCTCTTGGCCCACCACGCCCGCAATGAACTCAGCTGGAACGACGGCCCCAAGCGCGTGTGACTTGAACCCGTGGACGAGGGCACAGCCAACGCATTCCAGTGCCTGCCGGTGCGAGCCAAGCGTGCCATCGAACCCGCCAGGACGACGAGCGAGTCCGCGGATCCCCTCAGCAAGCTCGAAACCAAGCTGCTCTGGAGAGTGCCAAACACGGGTCAGGACATCGAAAATCATTGGTCGTTTCGAGTGTAGCGACTCGTCGGTTCGTCTGCTACGAATGCGACCGAGATCACACAGGTTCCCATCGTCAACGGGTGTTGCTCGACTTTGGAAAATCCAGCGTGATTCAATTGCTCCTTGAGCGCGGATGGATCAAGAAATGTTTGCACCGATCTTGGCAGATAGCGGTACGCACCTGACCGGTCACGCGCAAGCAGAGTTGCGGTCCATGGCATGATTCGATTGGTATAGAGCTGGTGGGCGAACCGAACGATCGCCGACGTTGGTTCGGCAAACTCAAGGACGATCAGGCGCCCCCCAGGGCGCAGCACCCGGTGAAACTCACGCAATGCGCTTTGCGGGTCGGCGACGTTGCGAAGTCCAAATGCAATCGAGACGCGGTCGAAGGAGGCGTTGGGGTATGGCAGCGCCTGCGCGTCCCCCTCGATGAAAGCCACCCCGGCGCACCGACCTCCTGCCCGTGCGGCCTTCACTCGGGCGTGGTCGAGCATTGCGGGCGTGTAGTCGAGTCCGACGACCTCCGCTGCGCCCGCTCGCGCGAACTCAAGTGTCAAGTCACCAGTTCCGCACGCGACATCGAGGACGGATGCTCTTTCGATCGGACCAGAGAGCCGCACGGCGATCCTCCGCCAGCGCTGGTCGAGTCCGAACGAATGCACTCGATTATTGAAGTCATAGGCGTGTGCGATTGCCGTAAACATCGCACGGACGCGGTCGGCCTTGTCGGCGCGCTGGTGGGGGTCCCCGCTGAGGGCACTGCTGTCCCATCCTTTCGAACTCTGATTGCACTGAGGTGCCATTTCACGATCCTAGACGCGAACTGGAGACCAATAAAGACGCGAAGTGGGTGCAGATAACGCTCGGAGCGACTGATGCGGTGGCGCATCACCAGACCCACGAATGCCCGTCGATGAAGAGGACATGACCCCAACAACATGGAACACTGAAATGGCACTCGAACGACTTCTTCAACTGTGCGTGAGCGGCGACCGGCCTGCAACGCGCGACTTCATCGGGCAGGTGCAGGGTCAAGGCCTTTCGTCGATGCAGCTCGCGCAAGAACTCTATTGGCCAGCAATGCAGACGATCTTTCGGATGTACCGCCAAGATCAACTCACGACCCTGGCCTATCAATACTCAACACGCATTCTTCGAATGCTCGTGGATCAGGCGCAAGCGACCTATCCACAGCGTGCACGCAATGGCCACCGGCTGCTCTGCGTGTGTGGTCAAAACGAGTCTGAAGATCTTGCAGGACAGCTGTGCAGCGACCTTCTCGAGGCCGCTGGATACGAGATTCTGTTCGCAGCGGGGGGGGTTGCGAACGATGAGATTCTCGAGGAGGCTGGATTGCGCCGGCCTGATGCGATTGTCGTCTTCGCAGCTGCCGCATCGGATGCACCAAAGATTCGTCAGCTGATTGACCTGATTCGCTCGACCGACGCGAACCCAGGAATGCCCGTGTTCTGTGGAGGTGGCGTCTTCGCGCGTGCCCCCGGTCTGGCGCAGGAGATCGGCGCCGACGGGACGGCCGATGACGTCTTCGCAGTCGAAGAAATGGTGCGGTGCACGCTCTGCGCCCCCAAGGCGACGCCGCGCGCGCAGCCATCGAAGCGCGTGCGAGCAGCCGTAGCATGAGTGTGTGACGCCACTCACCAGTGACGAAGTGTTGCGACGCGCGAGTCGCGATCCACTTGTGGCTCGTTTCGCGCACCACATTCGTGTGCGCTGCGGGCGCGAGCGAGGCGACTCAATGGTCATTGGATTCAGCGGGGGGGTTGACTCGACCGCACTTCTGCTGCTCGCGGCGGTTGTGGCTGAGCGCGAGTCGTCAGTCAGTGGACTGCATGCGGTCTACGTCCATCACCATCTCAGAGCGCAGGCCGACGAGGATGTGATCCACTGCCGTGAGCTCTGTACACGGCTCGGGGTCTCTTTCATTGCAACGGATGTGCGGCCGCGTGCAACAGCTGGCGGGCTAGCGGCGGAAGCGCGCCGCTTGCGGCACGAGGCGCTCACTGGATGTGCGATGCGAGTTGGTGCGAAGTTCATTGCCCTCGCACACCAAAGCGATGATGTGCTCGAGACGCTCTTGATGCGTCTCGGCCGTGGAATCGCCGTTCGAGGTCTCTCGACGATCCCATGGACGAGGCGCGCGGAACCCACGAGCGAGATCGCCATCGTGCGCCCTCTGCTTGCTGAGAGCCGAGCGGAGCTTGTGCGGCTGTGTACCTCGTGCGAGGTCTCGTGGCGGGAAGACGCGAGCAATGGGCTCGAGAGCTCTCCGCGTGGATTCCTCCGTGCGTCCGTCATACCCGCTCTCCGTGAGCGTTGGGGGCGAATCGCTTCTCACGCAGTCGATGCCTCGGATGCTGCACGAAGCGGCGAATGGGCGCTCGCAGAGATTGCGGCACGCGATGGATGGTGCGGTGACGAGATTGCACGCACGCAGTGCCGTGAGCGAGGTCCGCTCGTAGCAGCGTCACTGCTCGCGAGTGCCTGTCGTGCGCGGGGAATCCCACTTTCGCCGCGGACGGTTCGCGCGGTCATCGACGCCGCTTGTGATCACGAACTCCGTCCACGAGAGTTTTCGGAAGGGGCGGTCACAGTTCTGCTCACTGCGCGTGCCCTGCGGGTGACCCTGCAGGGGTAAGAGGTGGGTGGGGAAAACGCGCTGACGATGCGAGGCGCTACTTGGCTGGCGGTGCACCGAGGCACGCATTCCAGTCCGAGTCGGTGGCGCACGAGACTCGGCCCTCTTCGATGACGATGACCGTCGGAGGCTTGATGATGTACGCCCTTCCTGGTGGGAGTGAGAGCCGCTCACAATCGGCACATGGGACAGGTCCGAGGTTGTCGCCGTCCAGAGCAACAGTGCCTGGCGAAGGGGGAATCTCGACCGCAATGACCTTCACATCTGGCCGCGCGGATGTGAAGTACTGCTCAAAGAGTTCGCGGCAGTGGCCGCACTGTGGGCTGTAGAGCACCACGATGCTGCGGCCTTCAAGTGTGCGCGCTGTCAGTGTTGGAAGAAACCGAGAGAGCCCAGTGTCGGGCACGGTGCGGCCTTGCCAGTGAACATAATCGAGCACAACGCTTTCGACACCGCCACTCGCGCCATAGCTTTGCGCCGCATTCGATTCAATCGGTACCCGTGCAGCAACGCCGATTGAGACAACCCACACCGCCAACACCCGCGCGAGCAGCCAGACTCCGCTTCTGCGCTGAAGCGCGCCGGATGCAGCAGCGGCGTGACTCGCGGTCGAATAGAGCCACAGCGACAACGCGACTCCAACGACTGGAATGACCAGTGGACCGAGTCCAGCTGATGCTGCTGTTGCGGCCATGTGCGAGGCAAGGGTTGCCACTGCGCAAAATGCGTAGGCGAGCAGGCATGCCCGACTCATTGCGCGGCCAAGCAGTGGTGTGCCTCCGAAGAACACGAGTGTCAGCGCTGCAGCAGTCATGATTCCCACCACAAGCTGCGCCATCGCCGTTGGCGTGAATGCAGCACGCAGTCCAACATTGGCGATCCATATGGGCATCCAAGCCGTCCCACCAACGATCCAAGCGATCGCCGTTGACAAGAGGAGCAGGGGGGTCAAGAATCGAATCGTGGCGGTGTGCATGCTCTGCATCTCGGAGGGGTGAATGAGTGAACTGAACGAGTCAGTGTCCCGCGAGGCACCGATCGAGCGCGGCGCGATCCTCGGGATCGGTGACAAGATCAGTGATGACTCCATCGACGACGCGCAGCAAGACCGGGGTCGTGAGCACATACTCGGGCCCCTTGAGCAACGTGCGCAGCTGGCATTCGCTGCATGGCATCTCTAGGGAGGCCGCTGGGTCGGTGTCCGGAATCGCGATCGTGAGCGTTGGCGTTGTGAGCGATCCTGAGAAATGGCTTTGGAGCAGATCGTGGCAGTGATCACAGTCTTCTCTGTAAAACATGACAAACCAAGTTCCCGTGTTGATCGTGGCGGGAGGCGGTTGCGTCATCAATCGAGCCATTGCTTGCGAGTCGAGGCGCGATCCGCGCCATGTTGAGAAGTCTGGCACGTAGTACGGATCGGCACTCGCGGGCATCCCAGGCCACGGCGTCACAACAGATGGAACAACTTGCGGCACCGTTGGTGGGTTGCGTTCTGTCACCACCGCTGGAGCGGGCACAACGAGTTCTGGTGTCGGTGCAATGATCGCGATGTCGCTTCGAGGTGGGACCATCACGACGACGGCAGCTCCGATGCATGCAAGTGTGACGGCGCTAGGAAGTCCAGTCCACACGTACTCAGTTGCAACCTGTGCTGGACGCCGCCTCGACATCACTGCGAGCACCAAGAGTGTGAAGTCAATCGCGAGCATGACGACTGGGTTCGGGCCACCCGAGCCGAAACATCCGCACGAACCCTTCCATGCCCCCGTAAATCCAGATGTGACGAAGGCTGGCACAATCAACGAGAGCAGGATGATGCAAAAGAGTGAAAGTATTGCGATGGCGACCGATCGCGCGAACCGGGGCATGCACAGCATGACCGCGACGAGCGTGAACTCGGCAAACACGATCACTCGCATCGAAACATCGAGCCAGACCACTGGGGTCACGCTCACCCATCCATTGAAAAACTGCACGACACTGAGGACTGGCGGTGGAAGCAATTTGGGATTGCGCTCAGTCAGTTTGACGATTGCGCCGCCCAGCAGCCACAGTGGGATCACGACGCGACTCACGATGTAGAAAAGTCGATGTCTGCTCATGGTGCCAACCGAATCATGCGGGTTCGATGCTCTCGCAAAGAATATGCACGATCGCTTGATGCATCTCTTGAATCGCCGCTCCATCGACCCCGGCGATGCAAATCGTTTGGTCGCAGAGTGACCGTGCCTCGCCTCCATCCCCGCCGAGCAGGCCGATCGTGCCGACACCGCGCGCGCGAGCCGCACGGAGCGCTCGCAGAATGTTGGCACTTCGACCCGATGTCGAGAAGACGATGAGTTGATCTCCTGCGCTTGCGAGAGCGTCAACTTGGCGCCCGAAAACCTCTTCGAACCCGAAATCATTTGCGATGCAGGTCAACGCCGTGGGGTCAGCGCATAAACAGACCGACTTGAATGGTTCACGCGACGAGCGATACCTCCCAACGAGCTCTTCGCACAAGTGCAGTGCCTCGGCTGCGCTGCCGCCATTTCCACAGGTCAGGATGCACTTGCCAGACGTGAGCGCTCCCCGGACTGCATCGATGACACACGTGAGCTCGCGCTCGAGGCCGCTGAGACTCTCGAGTGCACGCCGTGCTTGCGAAAGGCGAAATCGAATGCACTCATCACTGCGCCTGACAAAGATTGGCATCCCACTAGTCTAGGGACATTGAACAACGCTGACCCCACACTCCGCGCAGCACCCCTCATCGTTGCGGTCACTGGGTCGAGTGGACTGGTTGGCCGAGCCCTCTGCGGTGCGTTGGTACACGCGGGCCACCGAGTGATTCGACTCGTGCGCAAGACTTCGTCACTCGAGCCAGACGAAGTGCGATGGAGCACCACGAAGACCTTCGACGCCAATTCGCTCGAAGGGATCGATGCGCTCGTGCACCTCGCGGGAGAAAACATCGCCGCGGGGAGATGGACCGCCGCGCGTAAGCGAGCGATCGCCGCGAGCCGCATTGATGGCACTCGGCGCCTTTGCGAGGCGGTCGCACAGCTCGCGCGCCCTCCCCGCGTCATCGTGAGCGCCTCTGGTGTGGGGTACTACGGTGATCGCGCACTCCCGATTGTCGACGAGTCTGCCCCCGCAGGTGAGGGATTTCTCGCGAGCGTCTGCCAAGAGTGGGAAGCGGCTCTCGAGCCAGCCTCCCACAGAGGCATCCGAACCGTCAGCCTGAGGATCGGCGTCGTGGTGAGCAGAAATGGTGGACTGGTCGCACGGTTACGAGTTCCGTTTCAACTTGGACTTGGTGGCCGCGTTGGCCGTGGCACGCAGGGAATGAGTTGGATCCAACTGGAGGACCTCATCGAGGTGATTCGCTTTGCACTGGACCACAGCGAACTGCATGGAGCGGTCAACGCCGTCGCACCAAATCCCGTGACCCAGTTTGAATTCGCCCGCGCCCTCGCTCGCGCGCTCCACCGACCTTGCGCAGTGCCGATGCCCGCCTGGATCGTTCGCGTGCTTTGTGGCGAGATGGGAAGGGAGCTGCTGCTCGGCGGCCAATGGGTGGTCTCGTCACGGCTCAGCGCGTACGGATTCCGATTCTCGTGCGAGCGAATTGAGGATGCGCTGCGACTTGCGGTGGCCGATCCACGGTAAGAGGGCTGGAATCGCGGCCATCGCAAGGAGGCCACAGACCACAGCGACTGTCCAGCCTCCGCCACCGATGAGATAACCCGCAAGGCCTGCCGCTGGGCCAATCACATACCCCAGTCCGATGAGCGCCTCATGAGTTGCGCCAGCGTCGATGCTCGCGCTTCCCACTCGAAGTGCGTAGTAAATCGCTGCGTAGTAAATGACGCCGTGGCCAGCTCCAAAGAGCACCAGTCCAGCCGCGATCGCCCCCACGGATGGAGCGGTGACGACGAGTGCAAATCCCACGAGCAAGAACAGTGCTCCCAAGAGCAGGGTTGACCAGCGACCTCGCCAGTGCGACAACTCGAGCATCACACCCGCAACGATCACGCGCGTTGTGAGCCACAGTGCCGTCAGTGGCGTCTGATAGGTCGGATTCATCTCAAGTCGGTCGAGGACGTAGGGCATCAGCGGATTCAGCGCTCCGATGAGCAAGTACGACGCGGGGAGCAACACACGCGCGCTTCTGAGCTGCGCAACATAGTGCGCTGGCGGTGGCTCCGTGCTGTGCTCGTGATGCCCAGGATGGACCGGAAGAAACCATGCACATCCAATCGCGAGCAAACTCAGCGGAGCGAGCGCGAGCAGCGCGAGGCGCGGGTTGATCCATCCATCGCTCCGCTGCAGAGGCCCCATGAGCACCAGTGAGAGCGCGACTGCGATCATCCAGGCCATACACCACTTACCCACCGCGCGCCTCGTGGCATGTGGATTGCGCCCAGCAGCGACATACGACTCGACAATCGGCCAGAGACAGGCGCCAGTGACACTCGTGACGAGCACGGTGACGATGACGCCAGCGCTTGAATCACCCACGTACACCAATGGAGCGACCATTGCCTGGATCGCGCACAGCACCATGAGCGCTGCGCGCGGGCTCAGTCGGCCATGAAGTTTCGCGAGGCACTTCCCACAACTGAGCGCCGCGATTGCATAGAGGGTCCCCGAAGCAATGAAGAGTGAATAGGTTTCCGTTGCTGAGTAGTGGTACTCACGCGATGTGATGAACCCGAGCCCGTTCCAGACAACGCCAGTTGCGAGTGAATTGGTGACCGTCACCCCGAGTATTCCCCAACTGCTTGCGGCTGGGAGGGCGCGATCGAGGTGCGAGTCCATGGGGCGAGAGAGGGTAGCCTCGGCGAGATGAGTCCTCGTAGCTCAATTGGATAGAGCGTTGCCCTCCGAAGGCAAAGGTTGTGCGTTCGACCCGCACCGAGGACGTTTTGCGATTATCGCACGGTCTTTTTGCCGAGCAGCTATTCGAACCCTATCGTTGCGCAGGAGAGGTCTTGTTCGCTATGCCGCAAAGTCAGCACCCATCACATCAATCGCTCCA
>SYHM01000186.1 GCA_005799205.1 Planctomycetia bacterium
CGGACGGCGAAGACGGTCACGATCGCGTTGGCATCGGTCACCAATTTTCAGGCGATCGACAATCTCAAGATGAACGTCTACCAGGGGTATGCGGTGTCGGTTGTGATCGCTCCCGCCAAGGAGGTCGACGATGTCATCAAGCGCGAGTACGCGGGTGCGGTCGATACGAGCGAACTCTTCGCAGAGGTTGCGCGCTCAGATGCAGTCAAGAATCTCGAGGGTCGTGGCGATTCGATCGATGTGAACAGTCTTCAGGACGCCGCCAGCGACAACGCGGTTGTGAGCCTGGTCAACAGCATGCTGATGCAAGCGATCTCTGATCGGGCATCAGACATTCACTTGGAGCCCTTCGAGGGCAAGTTCAAGGTGAGGTATCGAATTGACGGTGTGCTCTATGACATGAAGGCGCCCGATCAGAAGATTGCGATGGCGATCGTGAGCCGCGTCAAGATTCTCGCGAAATTGAACATCGCCGAGCGCCGCTTGCCTCAGGACGGCCGCATCAGTTACTCAGGGATCTCTGAGCAGCCGATCGACTTGCGCGTTGCAGTGCTGCCGACGATGTATGGCGAGTCGGTCGTACTTCGAATTCTTGATCGTTCTGCGGTGCAACTCGAACTGGACCTGATCGGATTGCGCGAAGACGAGCTCGCCAAGATGCGGCTCATCATCAACAAACCAAACGGCATCGTGCTGGTGACTGGTCCCACTGGTTCTGGAAAGACGACGACGCTCTATGCATCGTTGCGAGAACTCAATCAGATTGACACCAAGATTCTCACTGCCGAAGACCCTGTGGAGTACGACATCGAAGGAATGATGCAATGCCAGGTCAACGCCGACCAAGAACTGACATTCGCCAAGTTGCTGCGATCATTCTTGCGTCAGGATCCTGACATCATTCTCGTCGGTGAAATCCGAGACCTTGAGACTGCACAAATCGCAATCCAGGCGAGCCTCACGGGCCACTTGGTGTTCGCGACGCTTCACACAAATGACGCGCCGAGCACGATCCTGCGACTCTTGGACTTGGGAGTCGAGTCATTTCTTCTGACGGCCACCATCGAGGCGGTCGTCGCCCAACGACTCGTGCGCAAGATTTGCACGAAGTGCAAAGAAGAGTTCGTTCCGACGGAAGAGCACTTGATGGAGCTCAATCTGCGCATGAGTGATGTGCAGGGGCGCACGCTGTACCGAGGACGAGGGTGCCCCGCATGTACTGGCTCGGGTTACAAGGGACGAATGGCGATCTTCGAGATCATGCTGCTTGATGACGAACTCCGGGAGTTAGTGATGCAACAGGCATCGACATCGGTGCTGCAGGCAGAGTCACGCAAGCGTGGAATGCGCACCCTGCGCGAATCAGGACTGCTTGCGTTGTACGAGGGACAGACCACGATCGACGAAGTCGTTCGAGAGACCATCGCTGAATAACAGGAACGAATCGACATGCCGACCTTTTCGTATGTAGCCGCGAATTCTGCAGGATCGACCCAGAAGGGGACGATCGAAGCCGCCACGGGTGAGGAAGCGGTCCAAAAGATCAAGTCGCAGGGGCTCTTTCCGACATCGGTTCTCGAACAGCGCAAGGGTGGCGCAAAGAAGAAGCCGATCAAGAACCAAGACAAGAAGAAGAAGAAGGGGCTGTCGATCTCGATTGGCGGTGTGAGCACCAAGATGTTGACGACATTCACACGCCAGATGTCGACGCTGCAAGACGCAGGGCTTCCATTGCTTCGTTCGCTGCAGATTCTTGAAGACCAACAGAAGCCAGGCAAGTTGAAGAACGTGCTCGGAGAGGTGTGTGAGTCAGTGAGTGGAGGATCAACGCTCTCAGATGCATTCGCTCAGCATCCAAAGGTGTTCGAGACGCTCTATGTCAAGATGGTTGCCGCAGGCGAGATCGGCGGTGTGCTCGATGTCATCATGCAGCGGCTCGCCGAGTTCATGGAGAAGGGGCAACGACTGAAGCGGCGCATCATCGGCGCGATGATTTATCCCGCGGTGGTCATCTCGATCGCGGTCGCGATCGTGACCGGCATCATGTACTTCGTGATTCCGAAATTTCAAGAAATCTTCAATGACTTCGATGTGGCACTGCCCGCGCTGACGGTCTGGCTCATTGATGCCAGCAAATGGGTCGCGGGGCAGAAGCCCGATCAGAAGGTGCCGGGGGCTATCTGGGTGATGTGCTCGCCGTTTCTCATCTTTTTCGGCATGAAACTCATCCGAAAGACAACCTTCGGGCGTGCGGCCACCGATGTGATTCGAACGAAGATTCCTGTGATTGGGGTGCTCATCAAGAAGACCGCCATTGCTCGATTTACCCGCACGCTTGGCACGCTGGTTGCGGCGGGTGTACCGATTCTCGAAGCGATTCTGATCACCCGAGATACCTCCGGAAACTACGTCTTCGAGAAGGCGCTGACGAAAGTGCACGATTCGGTTCGCGAGGGAGAGTCGTTCTCGAAGCCGCTGCGCGACAGCAAGGTGTGCGACGCGCTTGTCGTCAACATGATCGACGTCGGTGAAGAGACTGGCGACCTTGATGCGATGCTCATGAAGATCGCGGACAACTATGAAGAAGAGGTCGACGTGGCCGTGGCAAGTTTGCTGTCGCTGCTCGAACCGTTCATGGTTGTGATCCTCGGCGGAATCGTCGGAACGATCGTGCTTGCGCTCTTTCTTCCGCTTGTCGCGATGATTGAGAGCGTCTCTGGTGGAGGCGGAAAGTAACGCCATGCTTCGTCGCCGCGCGTTCACGATTGTGGAACTTCTCACAGTGGTGGCGGTGATCGTCCTGCTTGTTGGGTTGCTCGTCGTCGTGCTCTCGAGTTCAGCGAAGGCGGCGCAGACAGCGAGCACGCGAAGCCTGATGGGGACTCTCTCAAACGCGATCGCGCAGTTCAAGGCTGACCTTGGATACCTGCCTCCTGTGCTCGGACGCGCGCCTTCAGGAGCGAGTGCCCCTGGAAGTGCTGGTTACCTGCGGGATTTGTTGATTCCACAGGCACTTGGGGGTCCAGTGCTTCCGCAGCAGGTGAGTCCGCAGGAGTACGTCTCGATGACGTCGCTTGTCGAGTATCTGACTGGTCCAGGCGGTCGAAACGAGGATGGCTACGGAGGAGTTGGGACACCGGCGGCGAACCTGCCAGGCGCGAAGGAATTGCCAGCGGTTGGCATTCGAAGCCCGCTGCGCGATGGGGTTTGGGGGGCATACATCACGCCGCTCAATCCAACCCAGCCATTTGGAACATTCTCGCAGCGCAATCTTCCACAGGGTGGAAGCGCGAACGGAACGGCGACTGGCGTACAGCCGCCGAATGTTTCAGGCCGCTCGTACGGTCCATACCTCGAGTTGAAAGAGGGCACGATCTTCGGGGCGATTGTCGGCACGACCCCAACCGGCGCACCGATCGTCGCGCGACCTGGCGACAACAATTGGGATCCCACTGCCCCGAAGTGCATCGTCGACTACTGGGGTCAGCCCATTCGCTACTACCGACGGGGGTATTCCAACGGAGATCCTCGATTGATTGCTGGCCGTTCGACAGGTGGAGCAGGGGGAACGGGAATCGGGTGGGACCTTTCGGACATCTTTGTGCTGCGCCCGCAGTCGTTCATCGCTGGTACTGAAGTAGACGGCGCTGCCGATGGCAACAACGACACGACCTCGTCACGTGCGTTGCAAGGTGCGGATTTCGCGCTCATGTCGATGGGTCCTGACCGCAGCGCCGACTTCGCGCGGCGCGTGGATGAGTCGGGATTCAACGCCGACAACGTGGTGGAGGTGAGCAAGTGAGAAGTCGTCGCGCATTCACACTTCTTGAACTCGTCATCGTCATCGGCATCATCTTGATTCTGATGGGACTCGCCCTCGCAGTCACGAGTTCCGTGCTGGCTTCGAACGATCGTCGCACGATGGAGAACACGTTCAAGATGCTCGATCAGGCGCTCGAATCGTGGCAAGGGCAGATGGGGCGCGAGATGACGTTTGGTCGGCGCGTGGTCCCCGGCGGGGGGACCCATCCACCCGATTTCACGCTCGCGGCGACGGGCCCGAGTGCGACCTATGACATCTACGAAGAGAATTTCAATACGACATACATGATCTGCGTGGTGCTCGAAAAATTGAGCGCGAGTCCTGAGGCGCTCGAAGTTCTCTCGAGGATTCCAGGCACCTCACTGCGACCAGTCCCAGTCAATCCGCCTGCAACAATCATCGGGGAGCCGATCCCAGCGAGTTGGTCATCAACCTCTGCGCAGACTGATCCAAATCAGATGCCCTATCCGACCGCGACAACGCCGCACGCGGTGCGCGAGATCGTCGACCCGTGGGGTCGCCGCATTGGCGTTGTGACCGCTGGTCGACGCGCTACCAAGGCTGAACTCGCTTCGACAGCGAGTTCGCCGCCGCCAGTCGACGTCGACGATGGATCGGTGCGAACAGCCGATGAACAGAACCTCGGAGTCTGCCGCAACCGGCGCAACGCATTCGTCTCTGCCGGTCCAGACGGTGATTTCGCAACGCTAGGCGACAACCTGTACTCATACGAACTCAAGCCCAGACCATGACGCGCGCGCCCGCACACGCTCGTGGATTCACCCTCGCCGAATTGCTCGCGGTGATCGGTGTGATCGCCGTGCTCGCGGTTGTGGTGAGCATGAGCGCGCAGCGCATTTCGAAGGATGCCAAGATTTCGAGTGCCACGAACCAAGTGCTCGCGGCGCTCGGTCAAGCCAGGGCAATCGCGATTCGAGACCACGCGACGGTGTTGGTTGGTTTTCGCGTGCGGCGACCGACCTTTCGACAGAGTGACGGCACCGAAGTGATCGTCGAGTCATCGAAACAGCAGACCGAGATTGTGATCGCCAAGGCGACTGGCCGTGTCGGGTTTCCTGGGGCAACGGTGGGAACTGGCAGTTACACGATCGTCTTTCCTGCTGGCGCGATCGACGACCTCTTGATCGAGGAGTTCGAGCCAGTTGAGGGAATGCCGCCGAAACTCTTGCCAGCATCGGTCAAGGTGGCGGGGTCCGCCGCAGATTTTCCAGATGTCAACGAGATGGGGCAAGATTCGCTTTGGCTCTCGCAGCCGCGAGTCATCAGTAGCAGCGATCTTTCGCTCAACACGCGTGGAAGCATGGTTGTGGTGCGCTTTGCACCAGATGGATCTATGCAGACTCGAAATCCAACACTGAGTTCGAATCTCACAGCATCGTCGACGGACACTTCAGTGGTCGCCCCCTACATTGACTTCAACCGGAATGGGCGCATCGACATTGGTCTCTCGACGAGTGGGTCCAATGGGCAGTTTTTCTACTTCGACGAGATGAACGATGAACCCTTGGGAGATCACACGAGCTTTCTAGCGGTCTTTGACGACGACCTGTTTCTCGAGACGGGGTACTCGTCGGGCCTATCACTCAACGAAGGGCGCACCGAGTTCGTCAACCAGTTCGCCGATCGCATTCACTTCAATCGATTCACTGGGGTTGCCGAGGTCTTGCCACGATGAGCACGCGACGCGCATTTTCGCTCGTCGAGTTACTGCTCGCGGTGTTCATCCTCGGCATCGGCATCATCGGTATTTCTGCACTCTTTCCAGCGGGAATCGCCCAGCAGCGCCAAGCCGCCGATGATGTGATGGGACCGATCGTGGCTGACAACGCAATCGCGTTGCTTCGAACCAAGTTGAAACCAGAGTGGTTTGGAAGTTGTGATGAGTTCTTTCAGCCCTCTGATCGTGGTTATCCCAACGGGTTTGCAGCGGTGAGCTTGGGTCAGACGATTCCGGGAGATTGGCGCTGGAAGCGCCCAGGGTTTCTTTTCGCAAACAACTCGGCAACGGCTATCAACGAACTTGGAGCGATCGACATTTTCAGTGCGCTCTACACGAGCAACATGCTTGGGGGACAATTGGGAGCCTCATTGAACGCGGCGCTTGCGGCGACGGAAGATGCCGATGGCGGTGATCCGACTGGGGCGCCTCTCTATGGAATCCCATTCAATCGTGTGCTCTTCGATCCGCAGTTTCAGCCATTTCCATCGACGACTGTTCATGCGGACACGGCGCCGGTTGTGATCATCTCACAGCAAGAGCGCGCGTATCCAATGGTCGGTACGGCGGGATCGGGACTGAAGCGCCCGGCGTACTTCTGGGAGTGCATGTTTCGCAAGTTTGAGGGGCGCGTGCAGGTCGCGATCTTTGTCTTTCGAGTGGTCGATTCGGGTGGTGAGCCACGTCAGTACTCAGTTGCCCAGTCGCTCGCTGCGCAGGGGACTCTTGTGCCGCCGCTTCCTCTCATTGCGAACCAGTCAGCCGCTCCCTGGCGGGTTGGCGGGCTCGATGGCAACCCAGTCACGCTCTCAGACAATGCCACGGTTGTGAACGTTGCCCCAGCGGCGACTCCAGCGGCGATTCTTCCAGAACAAAGTTGGCAGGCTCCATCGCAGTGGATCGTCGACGAGTTCAACACTGTGCACAGAACGCTGATGGGACGCCGCACGACCAAGGATGGAATGGTGACGCTCACGCGACCCGTTCCAGATCACCCGCGTGTGCCCGCGCTCTTTGGAAACGCGAACACTGGCGCAGTCTTGAACCCGCCAGGAATCAAAGTGCCGGCCTTCATTCCTACGTCAGATCCGCGCGGATTCACTCTCGTACCTATCTATGCCACGGTGCAGGAACTCTGATGAGACATTCACGCGCATTCACGATGGTTGAACTGATGGTCGCAGTCAGTCTCTTGATTGTGGTGATCGCCGCGACGAGTCGCATCTTCAGTACCGCAAGCCGCGTTGCGAGTCTGGGTGAGGCGAACACCAATGTGTTGCAAGAAACCGGTGCGATCGAGCGTCAACTTCGCTCGGACATCTCAAGGCTTGATCGAGATGGCATCTTTGTCATCCAGTGCGTCGCGGTGCAAAACAGTGTGAACCAGGCCGCCAATCCGTCGGCGCCGCTGCTTGATCCGTCGCGCCGCCCTGACGCCATCATCCGCGCGGATCAACTGCTGTTCTTTGCGAAAGGCGCTCAGGACACCGCACGTTTTCAAGGGGGACAGGATCTCGG
The DNA here is from genome assembly GCA_005799205.1 of Planctomycetia bacterium. Lineage (GTDB taxonomy): Bacteria > Planctomycetota > Phycisphaerae > Phycisphaerales > SM1A02 > F1-60-MAGs104. The sequence goes on from SYHM01000186.1 coordinate 7,080, forward strand.
GCCAACAAGCGGAATGGCGCGGAGCGGCATTTCGCGCATTCTCTACGGGCATGGGGTGCAGTTGCCCGAACTTCTTCCCAATGGAGCACAGCGTCCTGACCCGATCGGGTTCGATGATGGCCCGCTCGTTCCGTGGAGTTTCGATGCGCTGAGTGATGGCCCAAGCCTCGACTATCAGTATTGGATCGGCGGCGGATCTGGTCGCACCAACGGAACGCAACCTGAGGCGCGCGACTGGACACTTGCGCGACAGGCTGTGCTGCTTGCAGATGACGGGAACATCAAGACTCTGTATCAGAGCGGAGCTTCGTACGGCCCCAACTCAGCGGTCAGCCTCTTCAATCAGGCAAATCTGTACGCCCCACTCGCCGACAATGCCCTCGCGCCGAACGCAGATATCGTAAATTCGCGAGTCGATGTCGCGGCGTCGAACCTCGACGACATTCGGCGGACGTTGGCGCCTGCGGGGAATGCGAATTGGCGCACGCGCATCATTAACGGTTGCTTCGGACCACTTGGCGGCTACGGGCAACTCGGCGGCTATGTGCGCAGCGAGAAGCGCGCGCCGAGTATGGACCGTCAGGATGTGATGCTCACTACGCCAACGCTCGCATCAAACTGTTCTTCCTTCATGGTTGATTGGACGTGGGCTCCAGGAGTCGGGGCGACGCTCGTTTCGACCGACCCGGTCGCGGTCTACGCACCAGGATTCACTCCCTCTGGTCTCTTTCCGACGCCGTGGTTTGGATTTCCAGACCCAATGATTCCGCTTCTCGAAGAGAAGCGCGGAGTGACCACCCTCACCGACTACGAACGTGATTATGTTTCGGGGGGAGTTTCACTCTTCGTGCACACGCCGATTCTGCCCCCGAAGATCGAGGGTGACTTTGGTCCTGGCGTGACACCGGTGGCGTGGCCATTTGGCACCGGCGTCCCCATTGCGGTGTACACGGCGGTCTTCGGATTCAACGGTGACAAGGCCTACTTTGAGTCGCTTGAGAGTGGACCGTCACAGAGTCCAGTCCTCACGCGGAGATCGGATTTCACCCCTTGGCCGACGGCGATTCGGGTCACGATGACCCTGAATGACCCTGAGAAACGGCTCGAGCAGGGGAAGACCGTGCAACTTGTGATCGAACTGCCGCAGCGCCCAGTGTCGTAACTCACGAGGATCTCATGACCACACGAACTCATCATTCTCGATCTCGCCGCGGAAGCACGATGATCCTCGTGGTATCCATCCTTGTGCTGCTTGTCATCATCGCCTCAGCGTTCGTCAGTCGGACTCAGGCGGGACGGATGACTGCAGCCGCGCAGCAACAGAGCGCTGCACAGACCGATCGGATCGGGCCGATCGCCGATGCCGTGACAAAGGAAGTCGCTCAGAGTCTGTTTTCACAGCCAGTGAACATCAATGACGCGGCGCTTGCATTTGATGACCCATCGGACACGATTCCGCCAGTCGCGTCGAGTTCGATGCCGCGTCTTGCCGCCGACACTTCGCAGACTCGCTACTCAATCGATCCACTTGATCAACTCGACAACGCAACGCTCGCGCCGCTCGCAGCAGGCGATGGCATCATCGATGGGTACAACTTCGCGCCGTTTGACGTGCGCCCATGGACGAACTGGCCAGATGTGTACAACGCTTCCCCAGCTGGAGATATCCGTTCAGCGGAAGGGAATCCCGTGGGGAATCCAGGATTTGGTGACACTCGCTGGCTGCGCAGCACCGAACCCGTTCGCGTCGTCTTTGGGGGACAGCCAGCGTTTTCACACTGGTCGCACCTCTCATGGATCCCAACCGCCAATAATGGATGGCGTCTTGTCACAGACATTTCGAACATCGGGGCGAACACCCTGACTGCGGTGCCGACTGGGTTGCTCGCGAATCAGTTCTTTCCAAACGTTCCGCTGCGATACGGCCTCGACATTCCCTACGAGCAGTGGCTGCCCTCGGTCCCTCCTGATCCGAATCTGTGGATTCCCACGATGGTTGGAGTAATCCCGCCGGCGCCAGTTGGTCCCTATCCCAGTACGAGCACTCCGCAGGGCGATGCGGCGTTGACCTTTCAACAGCTGGCCTTCGGTGGTGCACCTGTTGCGCTTCCCGCCCCGCAACCAACAGGGGGATGGTTCTCAAGTGCGCATCCATCGATGATGTCGTCGATGGATTCAACGCTTCCGAACTTTTTGCGGCTGAAGTGGTTCGGACCGAAGTACGACGAGTTCGTTCACGACAGCCCACGAAACATCATCACGCGAACCCTCTGCGACACCGATGGAGATGGGTTCACAGACAGTTTCTGGTTCGTTGCTCCATCATCGCTCGATCGAGCGATTCGACATGTGGTTGGAGTCTCGGTCGTCGATAATTCTGCGCTGCTCAATGTCAACATGGCGACACGGTCGGATCGGGCGACCACTGGTGGCAAGACCCCAGCAGATCTCGCGCTGGTGGCTCGGCAGGACGGCTTTTCCCTTGCGACTGAGGTCGGGTATCTCAGCACACCATTGAACACCGCGGCGATCAACGCCTACCCAGGGGTCACCGTCGCGTTTGATCCGAACAAGTTTGGTTCTCTCATCGGAGTCAATGGCGTGGTCGCCACGACGATTCCTCCAAACGAGAACGATCCGACGATCCTCAGTGAAGTCGGAGTCGTCAAGGAACGGGCCGGCGCCGCTGCGGCTGCGCCGCTCGTGAGTGCAGCGTTTCCACAGTTTCTCAAGTCAGATCTCGAACGCACGAACTACTTCAAGGCGATGAGCCAAGGGGGAGAAGTCGAAGGGTACTTCGATCCCAGTGGGAACGCGATCGTCCGCACCAATGGACTCGCCCCTGAGGTGCTCGAACCCTTCACGATGGCCGACGAGTTCGAGCTCCGCGCATATGCGGGCCACAACAATCCGTACCTACGATCGAGACTTGAGCGGGCGATTGAAACTGAGTTGCCACCATCTGGCACGGTCAATACCTCGACGCAGTTCTTGCGCTCTGCGATGACGCGCGAAGAGACAAGCGAGTTCTTTGATCAACTTGATGCGCGTCAATTGCTCTTTGACAACCGGCGCAAACTCACAACCGCCAGTGGCGCGCGCAATGAGTTGATGCCTCCGTGGCTGTGGACACTTCCCCCGGTCCCAGTACCCCCGGCACAGCAGCAGCCGTGGCCAGCCAACTCGGAGCGCAGTTGGAAGCCACTCTATGAGGTTGGGTATGGAGCTCTCGATGTCTCGGCCCCCCGAAGTGTTCCTCCTCGCGGGGCTCCAGATCTGGCGTTGCAGTTTCCAGCACAGGCCGGTGTCAGTATTGGGGATGCCAACTGTGATGGCTTCGTTGACCAGCGTGATGTGGAGCGAGCGCGCAAGCAATTTCTTGAGTGGAACCGAAAGGTCGACCTCAACCGAGAGTTGTTCGCCGACACTGCGAGTGCTGCGCAGTACAACGATGCACAGCATGACTTTGCACGCGACATCATGAAGGTATTGCAGCGAACGCTTCTCGATGTCGACACCAGAACGAGCGTCTTTGGAAGTTCTACCGACGACCTCGACAAGGCGCGGCGGGCTGCAGCAAGTTGGACGGCGAATCTGCTCGCAGCGCGTGATGGCCCCCGACTCGGAGGTGCCGCGGTCAACATTCCAACCGATCCGCCACTTCATCCCGATCATGGCGTTATTCTCGATGAGACTCCTCCCCTGAGTTTCATCGGGCAGGAAAAACACCCCTTCATCGTTCAGGTCTTCTTCGCGGTCGTCTATCCGAAGACGGGGGTCGTGCCTGATGGCGTTCCAGGGGCCGGCAATTCATACGTGTGCTACGACCAGACCAACAGCGATCCCGCGCGCATTGTGCTTGCGGTTCAAATCGCGAATCCATACAACGAGCCAATCGCGCTCTGGCCGTTTCAGTTGCGCGCATTCGGGCAGTTGTTTCAGTTCTTGCAGCCGCCAACTGGTACGGATGGCAAGTGGGGATATGGGATGGAGCCAATCCTCGGCCCCGCCACCGAGGAGGGGCCGCGCACAGCGGTCGTTTTGGCAATCCCAAAGGAACTGGGTGGCGATGCGAACTTTCGAGCGCGCATGATCAATGCACTTGACCTGACGCATCCGTGGCTTCGTGCGGGCACAACGCCGGCGGGGGCGATTGCACCCAAGACCCTCCAAACAGAGCTTGCTGCGGTTCCCGCTGCTGAAGTGTTTCCGGCACCGGGAGGCAATGGATATGACCTCTTCGACGATCCAACCACGCTGTACGCCGATTCACTCGTCTTCAACGCATCGAAGCCGACGGGTGCCGAGCCCGCGGCGCAGGCTGGGTCGAATCGGTGGGACTTGCATCCAAAGTTCTATTTCGACAAGATCGATTCATCGAACCCTGCGGACGCAGAGATCGCAATCGTTCGGCTCGTGTCCAATCCACTCAATCCAGCATCGACGGCAACGATTGTCGTAGATCGGCTTGAGAACGAATTCGCTTTTGCGGGATCACAGACTGGAAGCGGTTCGACCGCCGATGCACACCGCCCGTGGCGTGAAATGCTCAAACGAGTATTGACCCCACCGATTGGCGGCGGAGCGGGCAGTGGTGGTGGAGGGGGTGGCGGTGGTGCAGGAGGCGGACTCGGCGGCGGTGGTGGCGGCATCGGCTCGGGCGGTGGCGGCGCTGGTGGAGCAGGGGTGGGTGGAGTGAACAACAACTCATCGGCAATGGTTCCACCGAAGTACGTTGCTCCAGATCCAGGAAGTGCAACGCAACAGTTTGCGCACATTGACATCGGCGCAAATGACTTCTTGATGACTTGGGCGCGCATCAGTCGGCCTTGGGTGATGGATGTCGATGGCAATTCGGCAATCACCAGTGACGAACGCTCTCCTCGATATGTCTTTGCGATGAATAGTGCGCCCGTCATTTCGCAGCCCAATACGGGCATCCCGACGTTCATCGGTCTTACACAGGGA
>SYHM01000187.1 GCA_005799205.1 Planctomycetia bacterium
AAGACCCCCGGTAGACCACCGGGTTGATAGGCCGCATGTGTAAGCGAAGTAATTCGTTGAGCTAAGCGGTACTAACGGTCGAGTGCTTGGCCTTGTCTATCAGGTTCCGTCTGACGGAACCGAAGCAAGTGCAACCAGCGTTAGGTTGTTTGTTTCAAACCTCGTTTGTGATCTTGAAATGAGTCGAACACTCATTCTCGAATGCCCTGTAAGGTGGAGACACCTTTCATGCGACATCTGCCTCGACTTCCTCCCTGAGGGTCCGAAAGGATGTTTAGGGATTTGTCGGTGACAATAAGCGAAAGGAAACACCTGTTCCCATCCCGAACACAGAAGTGAAATTTTCGCTGCCAATGATACTGCTCAGCGGGAAAGTAGGTCATCGCCGACTTCATGAGCCCTGCCTGGGAAACCGGGCAGGGCTCTTTTTTATTCGTTGGCAATCAGTACTCGTCAGGACCTCGTGATGACTTGAAAAGGGTTTGATGGCGAGGTTGATGTTCTGATTGCTAGACTGCAGCGCGCCGGGGTCGTTGAACTGTTTCGTTCTAAGTCTCTCGTATCAATCGCTCACAATCACGCCGGGGGAGTTTGAAGTGTCAAAATGTTCAAGGTCTATCTTGGCAATCTTGAAAATGGCGTCACGCTCGAGCAACTGAAAGTACTGCTCGCTCCGTTTACTGACATGGAGGACCTCGTGCTCGTCACTGATCCGCAGACGGGTCAAAGTCGATGCTTCGCCATCGCGATGTTTCGAGATCCGGCGCGTGGACAACTCGTGATCGAAACGCTCAACGGGAAGATGCTGAGTGGCCGACCGCTTGTTCTCAACGAGGTGGCGAAGAAACGAAAGGGACTGCCTCCGAAGAAGGCGCCGCGGCGACCCGAGCAAAGGATGGGCGGGAGTCGTGCGAGTGGTGGAGGTGGAGCTGCCGATGCGGGTCCTCGCGGTCCCGCACGTATCCCATCGGGTCGACCATCAAGTCGTCCATTCGGGCGAGGGAATGCGCGCCGAGATTTCGGGAGCAGTTCGTCAGGGCACGGCGGATCAATGGGAAGTGGCGGAAGCAGCGGCTTCTCGCGCCCAGGACAGGGGCAGGGCGAGTTTCGCCCTGGGAGTCGTCCAGGCGGATCGGCTGGATTTTCTCGCCCGACGAATCCGCCACCTCAGTCGGCTCCCGCTCCGGCGCGTCCGTCGGCTCCGGCACCAATGCGCTCGCCCGTTCCAAAACCTCCCGCCGTGCGGCGAGCCGACGCGCAAGACGAGGAAAAGCCGCAGGGATCGTGATGGGCGTTCGGTGACGCTGGAGTGCGGGGAGCCATGGGCTGACGATCCCTTCGCATGCTTGGGATTCCGGCGAGGATTCGTCGTTGACGCCGACGCCGTGTCAGTTGCACATGCTCGAGCACTCGCTCGCGCGCATCCAGATCGTCACGGGGAGGGTATTGACCGCGAGATCGCGAGTCAGCGGAGCGCCACATTGAATCGAGCGGCGGCGGTACTGCGTGATCCGCTCGCGCGGGCAGAGGCGCTGATTGCACTTGAAGATCCGAGTGGTGTCGCAGTTCCCTTGAGTGCATCTCAACTTCTGGATTTGTTCGAACGACGCGACGCGGTGCAGTCGGGCGACGGTGCTTCGCAAGCGAGCCGAGCTCAGACTCAAGCGTGGCTGAGAGCAGAGATCCAATCGTCGTTTCGGCAGTTGGAAGCGAGCGGACCTCTCGCCACCGTCGATTGGGTGCACGCGAGGGCGCTCACGGCATACATCCGTGCGCTTGGACGACTCTCGAGTGAGATTGAACGGTTGGCGAGATCAGAGTCGAGTGGCGGTGCTGGATGAGTGCTCCATCAACCGCCCTGTTGCTTGCACTGCCCGTGCTTGTGTCATTGAGTGCGCTGTTTTCTGGGTCAGAAACAGCACTGTTTGGACTCTCTCTCGACGACCGCTGGTGCATCGCGCGCGATCGACCTCGCCTTGGGAAGGTCATTGATCGGCTGCTTGCAAGTCCGCGAGGACTCCTGCTGACAATACTTCTTGCAAACACTGCCGTGAACACCGCGTTCTTCGCAGTCATCACAGTGGTGCATGGCGAGGCGCAAGTCTCGATGTCTTGGCAGATCGCCATTGGCGCGTGCGAAGTTGTTGGCTTGATCCTGTTCGGTGAGGTCGTACCCAAGATCGTTGCAAACTCGATGCGGGTGCGGATCGCGCCCCTCGTTGCGGTTCCCATCATGGGACTCGTATGGTTGCTTACGCCGATTCGCGCGCTTGTTGAGCGGTCGTTGTTTGAACCGATCCAACGATTGGCTGCGCCGTCGGTCATCGCTGCAGGACCATCGGCACGGGAGTTGAGAGAATTCGTTTCGGCGGCGCGCGTACAAGGGGACATCACCACCGAAGAGGAGGCGTTGCTTGGACGATTACTCATCATGCGACGAGGCCGCGTGCGCGATGTGATGACCCACCGAACCGAAATGGCTTCGATCGCGCGGTGTGCCCCGCAATCGGTGGTTGTTTCGCGCGCGGCGGCGTCACACCTCAAGAGGCTTCCAGTCGTGGATGGCAGTCAAGATCGCGTCGTGGGCATTTTGGATGTTCGCGGGTATCTGCTTGACGCGCGCGGAGGCGACACGCCAATTGACGCACATGTCACTCCGCCAGTGTTTGTCCCAGAAATCGCGTCGCTCGAGCAGTTGCTCGACCTTTTTCGTTCGCAGCGCTGCAGCCTCGCGATCGTGGTCGACGAGTTTGGAGGAACTGCAGGAATCGTCGCACTGGAGGATGCGATCGAAGAGATCGTTGGCGACATCGTCGCGACGGACGAGGTCGCTCTCGGCGCGCCCATCTGTGCGGCAGGCGAGTCGATGAGAGTCGATGCCAGGATGTCTGCGTCCGAATTGTGCGCGCACTATGGATTGCCACTCACGATGACTCGCGCGTCGACCGTTGGGGGGATTGCCCTTGAAATGCTTGGAGCGATTCCGCAATCTGGCCAAGTGGTGTCGTTCGGACCGCTCGAACTTCGCGTGGAGCGAATGGAGAATGGAAACGCCAGAGAGTTCACGGTGCGCCGCACAGATCTCGAACCAACCTCGAACGACGGAGTTGCGCCGTGATCGTCGCCGTCACCTGTGGGATTCTCTCGCTCGCGGTCTGTGGCTTGCTCGCTGGCATGGAGACGGGCATCTACACACTGAATCGCGTGCGCTTGGCTGCGCGCGTCTCGCGACAGGACCGTGCTGCGAAACGGCTCAGGGGTGAGCTGCAGCATCCCAATCGACTGCTCGCAACGGTGCTCGTTGGAAGCAGCGCGGCGCATGCGGGTCTCAGCGCCGCGATCACCCACATCGTCGAGTCGTTCACACAGGATCCGGTGGAACTCGTGCTCGTCAATACAAGCATCGTGCTGCCGCTCGTCTTCTTTCTCGGTGATGCGCTTCCAAAGGAACTCTTTCGCGTCTTTACGAATTCGTGGACCTATGGATGCTCGTCCGTGTTGTGGGTGCTCCGAGTTGCGTTGACATGGACTGGAATCGTTCCGATCATTCGCGCGCTCGGCGATGGAATCGCCCACTTGCTGGGATGCTCGCGTGACGACACTGCGCCGACTCGCCAACGCGTGTTGCAAGCGCTTCGCGACGGGATCGCGAGCGATCACATCAAGGACGTGCACCTTGAAATGGCAGACAGACTCTTTGGGTTGTCCGACCGCACCGTTCGTGAGTGTGCGATCCCGTGGAGTCGAGTCATGAAAGTCTCATCCAGAGTTACGGTGTCTGGAAACCCGACACTCTTCCGCGAGTCGCGATTGAGTTCGCTCCCAGTTGTCTCTGACGCAAGTGACCAGTCGGTGGTGGGAGTCCTGTCGGCTCTCGAGGCGATTCTCCAACCAGATGTACCAGCAGGGGAGCTCGCTCGAGAAGCACTGTTGGTGGACTCCCAGACGCTCGTGATGGAGGCGGCACGCCGGATGCGGGCCGCGCGCTGCCCCCTTGCCATCGTCTGTCATCCGGGATCGACCGTTCCAGTGGGGATCGTGACGCTGAAGGACTTGGTCGAGCCGATTCTCGGGGCAACCCCAAGCTGGTGACATCGACTTGAGAAAATTGTGGAGTTCGCTTGCATTCCAGCGGCTGAAAACGATCCTGTTGATGTCAGTCAGTCGAAGAGGCGCCCAGCTGGATTTACGCGAGAGCGCCACGAGCCGGCAGACAATTGAAGCAGTGTGCTGAGTCGATGGGGCGCTCGAGAAGGTCACTCTTCTTGCGCAAGTTCGTTCCTCAGTGCCTGCCTGATTCATCGCGTGTTGGCGACTCCCCACGATCGCCCCGCACACGAGTGGGTCCGCACGCGTGACGGACGGACTTGCGCATCGAGACAGACAACCAGGTGGGTGTCGCGGGATGGATGGTTTCGAAGGGAAGGAAAGGGACTGAAGGGAAGGAAAGGTCGGAGGGTAGGACGAGGGTGGAGGCAAAGGAACATGAGCGCCACGCTGGGCACGGCCCAGCGTGGCGCCGTTGTCGTGGTGCATCGCCGATCACTTCATGCACTCCTGTTGTGGCTATACTCGCCCGCCCTGCGCCAGTAGCTCAGCTGGCTAGAGCACACCCCTGATAAGGGTGAGGTCGAAGGTTCGAGTCCTTTCTGGCGCATTGACAGTGGCGGGTCCGCGTGCGGGTCCGCCACTGTTCGTTGTTGAGGCAATCACCGAGAGATTCGCGGCGTTGATTCACGCGACATCTCGCTATGATTCGCCCCCTTCCACATCACCTTTTTAACGGAGTTTCACCACAATGCGTCGCGCCAAGATCTCAATCATCGGAGCTGGAAATGTCGGATCCACATGCGCCCACTGGGCCGCGGCCAAGGAACTCGGCGACATCGTCCTGCTCGACATTCCTGATCGTGCTGGTGTTGCGAAGGGCAAGGCGCTCGATCTGGCATGTTGCGGTCCCATTGAGGAGTTCGACTCCAAAGTCATCGGCACGTCGGACTATGCCGACACAGCGGGAAGCGATGTCGTCGTTGTGACTGCGGGCATTCCACGCAAACCAGGGATGAGTCGCGACGACCTGATTGCCACGAATGTGAAGATCGTGAAGGACGTCGCCGAACAGGTGGCGCGGCACTCGCCGAACGCTGTGATGATTGTTGTGAGCAATCCGCTCGATGCGATGGTGTACACCGCGTGGAAGGCATCCAAGTTTCCGACAAACCGCATTCTCGGGCAGGCAGGTTGCCTCGACGTCGCGCGTTTTCGAACGTTTATCGCGCTCGAATTGGGGTGTTCCGTTGAAGACATTCAGGCGCTGTTGCTCGGCGGCCACGGCGATGACATGGTGCCGCTCGCGCGCTTCACAAGCGTTCACGGCATCCCGCTTGACATGCTGCTCTCGCAATCGAAGATCGATGCGTGTACGCAGCGCGCAAAGGTGGGAGGCGGAGAGATTGTTCAGTTGATGGGCACGAGCGCATACTTCGCGCCAGCGTCCGGAACGATTCAAATGGTGGAAGCGATCGTCAAGGACAAGAAGCGCATTCTTCCATGTGCGGCCTATTGCGAGGATGCATTCGGCGTTGCCCCGGGTCGAACAGGTGCTGGGTACTTCATCGGAGTGCCGTGCGTGCTCGGATCGAGTGGCATGGAGCGCGTTGTTGAGATCAAGTTCAATGACGGCGAGCGAAAGCTATTCGACGAGTCCGTCCAGCATGTCAAAGATCTCGTCGATGTTGTGCGCAAGACGTTCCCAGAACTGGCATGAGCAACCGCGGCGAGTGAGTTCCGTGTGAAAGGAGCCAAGAAATGCAGACGAAGTGGAATGAACTGAAGCGCTCGGCAGGGGGGCCTTGGAGTCTCGGCGCAGGCGCCGGTGACGGTGCCAAGTCCCACGGGGGCGCTCAAGGTGCAACTGGAGGCGGTGCGCCTGCTCCAAGTGCCGCACAGGCCTCGCAGGTGCAGCTCACGCGCCACGACAAGCGGACGTTTGTGGCTCAAACGATACACCTCGCTGGCAACGCATTTGTGGATTGCTCGTTCGACTCGTGCACACTGGTGCTCACGAACGCTCCATTTATCTTCAGCGGCCAGTGCAGAGTGCAGCGGTGTAATTGGCGCATCGAATATGACCTGCTGTGGGGAGCGCCGGCGATGCGGGCCCAGTTGCGGCAGGTGCTGGACTCGATGGACCAGGCGGTCGAGCAATCGCCTCCGACTGGCTAAGCTTTTTTTCTGCCTGCTTCACCTTAGGAGGCGGAAACTGCCGATTTCAGAACGTGCGCGTTTCTCTGCCCCTGTTCAATCCAGATCCTGGATGGCTTTTTTTGACCGCCGGGATCGTGCTGATTGTCTGTGCAGCGGTCATTCCAGAGGCGCAGAAAGTGCACCAGATGAGGTCGCAGTTGCAGACAATTCGGTTCGCAGAACAGCACAACTTTGCGCGGATGCAAGCGTGCTCGCGGTTTCTCGATGACCTCAAAGCGGGGGACCAGGGGCTCGTGCGTCGCCTCGCCGCAAGTCAGTTGAATCTGATGCCCCGCGACGAGACAGCGCTGCTGATTGCGACGTCAATTGATGCGACTCCGAGCGACTGGATCGAAGCAAGTGTCGCTGCACCACTCGATGAGTCAAGTCCCTACCCAGACACGCTGCTCTCGCGTTGGACGCTCGGCTCGCAGCGATTGTGGGTCATCGCTTCTGGAGCGTTCTGCGTCTTTTTGGGTTTGATTTTCGGACCCGCAGTGCGCACTCCAGAAAAACAGGCCTAAGTCGCGAAGCACGCGCGCGTGGGGCTACGGTGTGCCGTGAGGTGCACGATGCCGGTCAAAGCAGAACAGGTCGATGCGGGAGTGATGCGCGCGGCGATTGCGCTCGATCGCTGCGCACGCTCGTGGCGAATGGCTGCGCGCAAGGTTGGTGGACTCGCAGCGCTTGATATGGAAGTGCGAGCGTCGCCGTCGACCCTGTCCGCGTTACTCGATTCAGTCGAGTCGGGAAGCGGATCGAGCGCCCACGAACTGAGGGATCGGTTTCGACGGTGCGATCCAGATGCAGAGCGGCGGGCGATGGAGTCGCTCGGGGTTGCGATGGTGAGCGTTGGTGAATGCGACTATCCCCCGATGTTGTCCGCCAGCGGTGACCCTCCCGTCGCGCTGTGGATTCGCGGCGAATTCGTTGCCAGTGATGCGTGGTCCGTCGCAGTCGTTGGAGCGCGTCGTGCGAGCGCATACGGCGTTGAGCAAGCTGGGCGATTCGCGGCCGCGCTTGCGGCAAGCGATGTCGCAGTGGTTTCTGGCGCTGCTCGTGGAATCGACGCGGAAGCACACCGCGGGGCGCTGCGTGCTGAAGGGCGCACCATTGCAGTGGTTGGCGGAGGACTGCGCGAACCCTATCCGCCTGAACACATCGAACTCCTCGACGAGATCGTGGCAGCAGGTGGGGCGGTGGTCAGTGAGTGTCCGATGGATTCACCTGCGACGCCAGACAGGTTTCCAAGTCGCAATCGCGTCATTGCCGGATTGACGCTCGGCACGCTCGTGATCGAAGCGATGGTGCGATCAGGAGCAATCCTGACGGCGAATCTGGCGTGCGAGTGCAATCGGCTCTGCATGGCAGTCCCGGGCCCGGTGCAAGGGGGCAGAAGTTCGGGTTGTCACCACTTGATCCAGTCGATGCAAGCCTCTCTCGTCGAGCAGCCTGACGATGTGCTCCAACACATCTTGACTCATGCCACAACGATTCACGGAGCGGAATTGCTTAGTCGCGCAGGGTTTGATCCGCCGCGCGTGAGTGCAAAGGCTTAGTTGAGTCCAAGGGAATAGAAGAGCCCTGAGAAGAGCAAGTCGGCGATGACGATTGCCACCGTCGTTTGAACGACAGTACTGGTCGTCGCCCGTCCAACTCCTGCTGCGCCTCCAGTGACGCGCAACCCGTTCGTGCATGCGATCAGTCCAAGCAGCCCGCCGAAGACAGCGGCCTTGAGCAAACCAGTATTGAAATCAACGGGTCGAAGTTGCGTCAGCGTGTTGAGCCGGTAGACCTCATAGGGGATGTCAAGGACCAGCACTCCGACGACTCCACCGAAGAACACAGCGCAGATGTCCGAAAAAACCGCGAGGACGACGAGGCTGATCGCCGTGGCAATGACGCGTGGCATGACGAGGAATCGGACTGGATTGAGCGCCATTGCTTCAAGTGCTTCGATCTCTTCGCCGACCTTCATCGTGCCAAGTTCAGCGGCGATCGACGCACCTGCAAATCCAGTCATCACGATTGCCGCGATGAGAGGCCCGAGTTCACGAAACACAGCCACCGCAACGAGGTTTGCAACCTTGTCGGTCTGCCCCAACTCTTCGAGGCTCGGTGCGGTTTGCAGCGCGAGGATTGTTCCTATACAGCCCGATACCAGCAGCACGATCCCAATCGAGCGTGTCCCCACCCGCACAAACTGCACGGTGAGCGCGCGCATCCCAAAGCGCGCCCGTCGCTGAAAGAGCGAGCGCCAAATCCACCCCAGCACCTCAGCCATCAGATTGGCCCATGAGCCGATCAGTCCCAGAACACCAGCCCACATCTCCCAGTAGCGGTTGACGATCGCCGCAAGGAACTGTGAAGAAGCGGGGTTTGTCGACTCTGGCGCGCTCATCCTGTCAGTCCTTCGTTGCATCGTCGATCGTGGCGACCATCGTGAACATAGAGACAAGCTTCGTGATCTCAAAGGCGCTGCGAACTTGTGGAGTGACTCCAACAAGAACGAACTTCATCTTGTTGCGCATCGATTGCTGAAGTGCCTCGACCAGTGTGGCGATCCCTGAGGAATCCATGTATGAGACAGCGGACAGATCCATGATGAGTCTGCCCGGTCGCTCTCGCATCACGCCCGCAACCGCTTTTCGAATCGCGGGGGCACAAGACATGTCAATGTCGCCCGCGGGGCGCAGAATCGTGGATCCCGCAACCGATGATTGAGCTACAGTTGATTCGTGACTCACTTTGCGCAGTTCTCCGACTGAGTGGTGGATGGATTCGCGCGCTCGTGTGGAGCGAGCAGTTTGACAAGAGTGAGCCGCATGCCCCCGCCTGGGCGAGATTCCCATGTGGATTCTGTCATCGTTTCTTTGATGATGTGAACGCCAAGGCCGCCAGGACGGACATCCGCGAGATCGCGCCCTTTGATGAGCGCTGGGTCGACCGAGCGCCCAAGATCTTCGAGCACGATTCGCAGGCCAGCTGGTTCTTGGAGTCGCCAAATGTTGAGCCAGATGAGTCCATCGGATCGCTCCCCGTAACCATGGCGGATGACGTTGGCGAGCGCCTCATCGACGGCGAGGGAGAGCAATCCACGGGACTTCTCTGAGAACCCGACACACTTCGAAAGCCCATCAACGAAAGCACGAATTGGTGCGAGCAACTTCGGATCGCTGAAGAGGCGGATGCTGATGCAGGGTTCACGATCCATGGATATGTCGTTGGATCACCACTGCGGCCGCGGACGCGCGGGAGGGTAGATGGTGGATGCGTACGCCTGGACTGGGGGAGCGAGGTGCTCGGCAATGGTCCATGCCTGCCAGCGCTGGTAGGCCACAAACCGAAGGGGTTCCGGATCGTCAAAGCGGTAGTCGAGGTCCTGTCCCGTCATTCGCTTCAAGGCTCCAATAGACATGAAACGGAGCAACTCGTCATCGGAGCACAGGCATTCGACGATGGACGGGATATCTGAGCGGCGGTTGAACTTCACAGAATCTTCGATCGCGTAGAGGCGAGCACCTGGCGCAGGATTGGTATACCCGCCCTCAGTTGCGCTCGGTGCGCAACCGCTCACTCCAACGAGCAGCAGTGCGCACGCCTGCAAGCGAACCATCCCGTGCACTTGAGTGGCGCAATTCACCTCGTCGAGGATACAAGATTCTGCGTTACTATCCCTCCCCTCATTCTCAATGGTCTCTCTGAGAGTGCGCTGCCTATCACGCCATGAATCCTCAATCACCTGTAACGAATGACGCGGCGCCACAAACGGTTCTGATTCTCGACTTCGGTAGTCAGTATGCACAGTTGATCGCACGGCGAGTTCGCGAGGCCGGCGTCTACAGCCTCCTCGTGCGGCCAGATGCCCCAGTCGCTGAATTGATGGCGCACAACCCTGCCGGGATCATCCTCTCAGGTGGACCGTCGAGCGTGTCGGATGCGAAGGCTCCAACGTGTGATCCTGCACTGTTTCGTACTGGCGTGCCCATCTTGGGCATCTGCTACGGAATG
>SYHM01000036.1 GCA_005799205.1 Planctomycetia bacterium
AGCGGTGGCGTGTGCGACGCCGCGCGGCCGCGCTCGCGCGCTCACCTGAACGGACAGGGGGAGATTCGAACTCCCGATACGGTTACCCGTATACAGCATTTCCAATGCTGCTCCTTCAACCGCTCGGACACCTGTCCAGGGAGGACTAGTCTAGCGAGATGGACGCACGACCGATCGGCGCGACAACTCTCGAAGGCATTCTGCTGATCGACAAACCTGAAGGTCCCACCAGTATGCGCGTCGTCGAACGCGTCCGTCGCGCAGCGGGCGGTGTCCGCTGTGGACACGCGGGCACCCTTGATCCTCTTGCAACGGGGCTCCTCGTTGTCGCACTGGGTCGCTTCACCAAAGAGATCGACAAACTCATGGGTGGCGACAAGCGGTATGAAACCGTCATTGATCTCTCCGCGTTCACTGCCACCGATGACCGCGAGGGGGAACGCACTCACGTCGCGATCGACCACCCGCCAACGCAGCAACAGATTGAAGCGGCGCTCGAGCGTTTTCGCGGATCGATCATGCAGACTCCGCCCGCGTTCAGCGCCGTCAAGATCGCTGGTCGCCGCTCCTATGACATTGCTCGGCGTGCAACGAAAGCCGCTCAGTTCGATGACGCCTCCGTCCCTCCCCCACCAACTCGTTCCGCACCCCGCCCAGCACAGGTTCACGCACTCACCCTGCGCACATTCGCGTGGCCACTCGTCACGCTCGACATCCACTGCGCGAAGGGGTTCTACGTTCGCAGTCTTGCACGCGAACTCGGCACTGCTCTGAAGACGGGAGGACATTGCATCTCGATTCGCCGCACATGGAGCGCTCCGTTCTCGATCGAAAACTCGCGTGCGCTCGACTCACTCCCCGCCGTGCTCACCGCGAGCGATCTGATTCGTGTTCCGTGACTCCCCTGCGACCTGCTGCTTTCTCTGATCCTCTCGACGGGCATGCAGCACGAGAAGGGCCATGCCACAGAGCAGAAACATGTCGGCGCCATTGAAGATCCACGGAAAGATCTCCCGACTTCCACCGGGCCACGCGAGATCGAAAGGCAGGTGGCGACGGGGAAACAAGTAGAGAAAGTCGCGCACCGCTCCATAGACGATGCGGTCATAGAGATTTCCGATTCCTCCCGCGAGGATCAATCCAATGGCGACATGAGCCCAGGTCGCACCAGCGCGCGTCCACCATCCGAAGATGAAGACGCCGGCGACCACGGCGAGTGCAGTGAAGCTGATGAACAGTCCGCGCGCGCCTTGCCCGATTCCAAAGACCGCACCGTGATTCACGACAAGGTGGAAGTCCAAGAGATCTGGAGCAATCGCATGCACCCCCTCGTGCCACGGAAGCCGATACGAGGGCTCTGCAACCACCTCACGCGGCGAGAGAGTCACTGGCGATTGAGCAACGCGCTCGAACGCCTCCGATTTGCTCCACAGGTCGATCGAGAGTGCAACTCCCCACACCAGAAGCAGCGTGACCCACGCGCGCGGCGAACGCCACGCGGCATCAGCTTGGTTCACACGCGGCCTCGAGATCGCTCGTCCACGCGCTCTGCCTCAATGACGTAGCGAGCCCATGGCTTCGCGTCGAGGCGACCCTTGGGGATCGGCTTTCCTGTCTGCATGCAGAGTCCAAACGTCCGATCCTTCACACGCCCGAGTGCGTCATCGATCTCGCGCACCAGTTCGCGATCCTGCTGTGCGAACTCAAGCGCAAAGCTCTGCTCGAACGTGTCGGTACCGATGTCGGCCATGTGCAGCGGCATCGTCGAGAGATTGCCGTCGTTGCTCTTGAGCGCTTCCTTCTCAGTAATCTCGACGCGACCAACCAGCTCAGACCTCGCCTTCAACAGCATCTCGTGATATCGATCAAGATCTCGATCCGACATCTTGGACGATCCCGCCTTGATGATTCGAACTTCCGCATCCTGTGCTGCCGCCAGCGCCTTCTCTGCTTTCGAAGCCGGCTTTTTCTTCGGCACCTTGATGCCCTTTGTTGACATCACTCGAACGCGTCGGCCATTGATAATCACGAACCCTGGAGAATGCTTCTGTGATGCAGCTGCCTGAACGGCGGCTGCGGAGACTGAAATCGCATTAGCGAAATCGATTTTCTTCTTCGCTTCCTTCGGTCGATCGCTTGGACGAACCGGCTTCGGCTTCATCTTGGGTTTTGCAATCACTGGCGGCGGGGCACCCTTTGATCGCTTTGGAGGCGGAGGAGGCTCTCCCACGATGCTCTTGGGCATCACGTAGACAAGTTTCGGCGGCGGAAGCTTGGTCAACTGCGGGGCGGTCGGAGGAGCCTGCTTCTTCGTAGGCACTGTCGGAATGGGTTTTGATTGAGCCTTCCCCGATGGGCGCTTGACTTGGGAGGACTTCGCGACCCCCTTGGATACCTTGTCCTTCTTCTTAATCGTGGCTTTTGACTTCGCGGGCATCGTGGGCTCCTCTCCCAATACAGGTCACTGCGCCGAGGGTGAAACGGCAGATTTTAGCCTGTTTTTCACAATCCGTCAACCCCACGCGTTCATCGTGACCTTGGCGAGGATGACCCAATGCGCCGAAACTTCTCATATCTGCACCTCACGAGCGTTTCGCTGTCGAGGCGAGTCAGCTCGCTGAGTTGCGAGAGGATCCATGACTGAACCGCCTGCGCAGTTCCCTTCGGGTCGCGGTGCGCGCCTCCGAGGGGCTCTGGAATCACAGCGTCGATCAGTCCGTTGCGAAGGTTGTCGCGGGCGGTGAGAGCGAGTGCCTTTGCAGCGAGCGGATTCGTGCGCTCGTTCGCCTCCTTCCAGAGAATCGCCGCACACCCCTCAGGCGAGATGACCGAGTACCACGAGTGTTCGAGCATTGCGACGCGATCTGCAACCGCGATCCCGAGGGCCCCACCAGACCCTCCTTCTCCGATCACGACCGAGACGATCGGCGTGCGAATTCGACTCATTTCGCGCAGGTTGACTGCGATCGCCTCTGCCTGCCCCCGCTCCTCACTATCAATACCCGGATACGCCCCTGGCGTATCGACAAGCGTCACGATTGGAAGCCCAAACTTCTCCGCCAACCGCATCTTGATGAGTGCCTTGCGATACCCCTCGGGGTTTGCACATCCGAAACGACATGAGATACGTTCGGCCGTCGTGCGCCCCTTCTGATGCCCCACCAGAAGCACCTTCCATGGACCAATCCTCGTGAAACCAGCGACCATCGCGGGGTCATCCGCAAAGCGCCGATCGCCGTGAAACTGGCTGAAATCGCGACACATCAAGTCGGTGTAGTCGAGGGTCTGAGGTCGCGCTGGGTGCCGAGCGACCCGCACCGTCTGCCACGGGGAGAGCTCTTTATATGCCTTCGCGAGCAGCGTTGATCGGGTCGCGCGAAGCGTGTTGAGTTCGTCGCACTCCTGCAACTGCACCGTCGCTTCGAGCGCCGTGATCTGCCGTTCGATCTCGATGATCGGCTGTTCGAAATCTAGCATCGACACTGCGCCCGACATCGCTCTTGACATAGTCCGAAATCGTACCAAGTCTGATAAGGTTTCAGGATGAACGATGGCATCGCAGTCTTCGGCTTTGGCACGATGGGAAGCGCGCTCGTTGGAGGAATGATTCGATCCAATCTGGTTTCTCCCGAGTCCATTCTGGTTGTCGATCCCGAGCCACTCGCGCGAACACGTGCGGCGAACCTCGGCTGCCGTGTGTCGGAATCACCTTCCGACTCGGCGCACTGCACCCGAGTAATCATTGCCGTCAAGCCGCAAACATTTCCAGAACTTGCACTCGCTCTTGGTGCACTGCAGTCGCCCGCGCTCGTCCTCTCGTTGATGGCTGGTGTCTCAATTGCTCGGGTGCAATCAGCGCTCGGCGCGCACGCCCGATGTGCTCGATGCATGCCCAACATCGCTGCGCAGATTGGGCTCGCCGTCACGACCTACGCACTCGCTCCCAACTGCACAATCGCAGATCGCGATTTCGTCGAGCGGCTGCTGGGGTCCGTTGGAACGACTGTCGAGATCGGCGAACCGCTCTTCAATGCTGCGACCGCTGCGGGCGGATCTGGACCCGCGTATCTCTTCTTTCTTGCCGAGACCATGATCGAAAGCGCCGTGCGCCTAGGGTTTGATCAGCCAACTGCAGATCGCATCGTTCGGCAGTCGTTGCTCGGGGCAGCAACATTGTTGGCACGGGGACCTCGCTCAGCGGCAGAACTGAGAGGAATGGTGACAAGTCAGGGAGGCACCACGAGCGCGGCCATGGCAATCTTCGACTCGTACGGTTTTCGAACGATGATGCATGATGCACTGCGTGCCGCAAACGATCGAGGACGCGACCTCGCGCTGACTGCGGCATCGCAACAGAATTCCCACGCCAACGGTGCCTCGAGTTCGCACTGAACATTGGCGACTTGATGCTTCACGAATCCCCAGAACTTGCCGTCAATCTGAGCGACGTCCGCAAGCGCTACGGACGGACGATCCATGCTTTGCGTGGGGTCTCGATTTGCGTGCGCCGCGGCGAGATTTTTGGATTGCTCGGACCAAACGGCGCGGGCAAGAGCACTCTTGTCAAGATCATGATGACGATCGTTCGGCCAGAGAGCGCACTCGGCGAAGTGCTCGGCCGAGCCGTAGGAGATCCTGATGCACTCGCGCGCATCGGATACCTGCCCGAACATCATCGATTTCCAACTTATCTCACAGGACGGCAGATTGTCGAATTCAGCGGCGCAATGTCGCGGGTCGATCGTCCAACACGCAAGCGACGCGCGAGCGAGTTGCTCGACCGCGTGGGAATGGGCGCGTGGAAGGACAGGCCGCTCGGGTCGTACTCGAAAGGAATGAGACAGCGCACTGGACTCGCGGCTGCACTCGTCAACGATCCACAGCTCGTGGTCCTTGACGAACCGACCGACGGCGTCGACCCAGTTGGGAGGCGCGAGATTCGAGATCTCCTCGTTGGTTTCCGTGACGAAGGAAGAACGGTTCTCCTCAATTCACACTTGCTCTCTGAGATTGAAACGGTTTGTTCGCGCGTTGCAATCATGGTGCAGGGGCGCATGGTGGCACAAGGCACGATTGACGAACTCACAGCATCGAGCCGGCGGTACGAGATCATCGTCGAGGGTCCCCCCCCACCGTGGGGTTCGGATCATGCATCCGTGCAGGCAATTCCTGCGGGTCACTTGCTCGCTGCCGGAGTCGCACAAGCATCGACGCGGCTCATCTTTCTCGGACTCGACGCGCAGGGGGCCCAGCCGATTCTCGATCGCCTCCGCGCAGAATCGCGAACCGTAGTTGCGGTGCAGACGGTGCGCGAGTCGCTCGAAGATCTCTTCATGCGCGCAGTAACCGATCCTGACACCGGCCTCATCTACCGACCAGGCGCCGCGACATGATGCAAACCATCGCCATCTTCGTCGCTGCGTACCGCGAACTCAGCGCGAGACGACTCTTCTGGCTTGCACTCGGAATCACGCTCGTTGTCGTTGGGCTCTTTGCCTGCCTGGGACTCAATGAAACCGGAATCAGCTTCCTCGGATGGACCTTCGACAGCCCTTTCTACAACACGACGACGACTTCTCCTGAGACCTTTTACAAGCAGCTCTTTGTGAGCCTTGGAGTCGAGTGGTGGCTTGGGCTCATCGCCACGCTTCTCGCGCTCGTGACCACCTGCGGGATCGTTCCCGACCTCGTTGCACCAGGGTCGGTTGACCTGCTGCTTGCGAAACCGATTACGCGATCTCGACTCTTCCTCACCAAGTACGCGAGCGGATTACTGTTTGCGGCACTTCAAGTATTGGTGTTCACGACGGCAAGCTTCATCGTCATCGGAATTCGAGGAGGCGCGTGGGAGATTTCACTCTTCGCTGCGGTCCCCATCGTGACTTTTTTCTACAGCCTGCTCTTCAGCATCTGCGCGCTCATCGGGGTTGTGACACGATCATCCGTTGCTTCATTGATCCTCACCCTGCTTGCGTGGGCAGTCATCTTCACGATCAACTTCGCAGAAATGATCGTCAGCCGCGGTCGACTCGCCAACGAAATGGAGGGGCGATCGATCGTCGCTTCGCTCGCGAGTACTGAAGATCCACCTGACGACGAGACTCGTGAAGAGCTCGAGGCAGACCTCGCGCGTGTTCGAGAGCACGAACCGAATTGGAACACCGCACACGGCTGGCTCTTTGGAATCAAGACGTGCCTGCCGAAAACCACCGACACGTTGGCGCTGCTCGATCGGTGGCTCATCGATCCTGCAATGCTTCCACAGCGGGGCGAAGATTCAACTCGCGGTGCGGAAGGCGCATTCGGCTCGCGCAGAGTTCGCGGCGGCGAGTTCGAACGCGCGGTGCGCGACGAACGTCGCGCTCATTCGCTCTGGTGGATTGTCGGCACGAGTCTGCTCCTTGAAGGATGCATCCTCGCGCTTGCAACGCTCATCTTTGCCAGACGCGACTACTAGCGCCCACTCACCCGCCTCGACTCACCCCGCGCTCGGCTTCGACTTCGCTGCGGGCTTTCGTGCAGGAAGTGGATACTGCGAGACGTACTCGGGCTTCAAGAAGAAGTAGTAGAGCGTGCCTTCACAGTATTGGCCTCCAGCGAGAATCTCTGCCGAAGGCCCGATTCCCATGAAGATGTCCGCTCGGCCAGGGGCGCGAATGGCACCTCCAGTGTCCTGATCAAGCATGAATCGCGTGAAGGGTTGGCGCGATCCACCGTATGAACTCGACTGCGTGTTAACAAACATCACCCCGCCTGGCGGATAGACGCTCTTGTCGGTTGCGAGTGAAACCTTGTCTGTGACCTTGACGCCCAGGCTTCCTGCAGGCCAAGTCTTTCCGTCGTACTGCTGAAAGAATGTGTAGCGGTTGTTGAGATTGATCGCCGCCAACACGGGTGCAGGATCCTTCTCATACAGCCGACGAATCGCCGAAAGATTCAGTTGATTCTCAGGGATCGCGCCGGCTGCGACGAGGCTTGTTCCCAGTCCCACATACTCGCCATCGGTTGCTCCCGCGTAGCCAATGAACATGATCTTCCCATCGGGCAGCAGCAACTTTGCGCTCCCGTTGACTTGCACGATGTACGCGTCGAGCGCCGTGGGAAACCACGCGAGTTCTAGCCCGTTGAGCATTCCAGAGGTCTGAATCTGCTCTCTGTTTGGCCACGGAGCGATTTCGCTGGGCGAGATACGTCGACCAAGTGCCTTGCCAGTCGTTGGATCCGTTTCGAGTTCCTTCGGTCGCTTGTAAATCGGGAACTCGAATCCAGGAGCCTTGACCAGACTCGCCTTGAATTCGGGCGCGTAGTACCCCGTGAAGAGCACTCCACCCTTTCCGTTCCAGCCCTTCGTCTGCCAGCAATCGAACATCTGCATGAGCGCACTCGTGAATGCAGCGTGATCGGCGCTCTCATTGAGAATCTGCCGAAACGCGATCACACTCGACGAGGCCTGATCCCACGTGCAGACTTCTGGAAATGGAAACATCTGTGGAAAGCGCGAACGACTCGATGGACTCTCGTACCACGTCTGATCCTGCGCGAGCGCTTCCGTGAGATAGGCGTCACGCGCGTTCCATGCTCCGGTCAAGTCAGGCCACGCTTCGCCTGGTTCGAGTTTTCGCAAAGCACACTCACCAGGAGCGAGCGGCCGCGCAAAGTCGGCGACTGGACCTGGTGCAGGTGGAGTCTCGCATCCAACGAGCGCGATGGTCGCGCAGCAGATGGTGACGCAGAAAGAAAGGCCGATAGTTTGTTTGCATCCTTGCATGGAATGCATCGTAGCGATTTGCGCGTCAAACTCCCATCATCAGTTGCGATCTGTGTATGATTTGCCGACAAATTCTCGGAGCAACCATGACAACAACACAACAGACACTCCTCGCCTTTTTCAATTTTTCGGGATGGGAACTGGCGATCATCCTTGTCCTAGGACTCCTCATCTTCGGTCGGCGACTGCCTGAACTTGGCCGGTCAGTCGGAAAGACGATCGTCGAGTTCAAGAAGGGGCTCGCGGACGTCAATACCGAAGTACGGGATGCCACGAACCAGACCAATTCAGGGGCGCAGTCGACCCAATCGCTCCCGCCGAGTACTCCTTCTGGAAGCGGCGCAGGCCATGCGAGCCAAAAGTCAGACCCCTACGCTCAGGGGCAGTACCGGCCGCCGCAGTCCTGACGGCACGACTGCGGGATCGCATGCCGCGAGTGCTTGTCTTAGGTTCGGGATTGGTTGGCAGCCTCATCGCTGCCGATCTGGCGCTGACTCCTGGGCTGCGGGTGTCACTCGTCGACGCTCATCACGAGTCTCTTGCGAAGGCGCGCGAGCGAACGATGCTCTTGGCAAAGTCTCGCAAGCGCCCTCTCCCCCGCGTGACCGAGATAGTTGCCGATTGTTCATCGAAACATGAACTCACTCAACTTGCGAGTCGCGTCGATCTCGTCGTAGGAGCCCTCCCCTCGCGCTTTGGCTTCGAGACGCTCAAGACGCTGATCGAGTGCGGGGTTCCATGCGTTGACATCTCGTTCATGCCCGAAGATTTTCTCTCTCTCAACGCCCTCGCCAAACGAAAGCGCACCGTTGCAGTGGCCGACTGCGGAGTCGCCCCAGGGATGAGCAACATCCTCGCATCGGCAGCGGAACGGGCGCTCACTCCTTGTGAGCGAATCGAAATCATGGTTGGCGGACTTCCCGTCGATCGCCACTGGCCATTCGAGTACAAGGCTGGGTTCTCCCCACTCGATGTGATCGAGGAGTACACACGCCCTTCGAGGGTTGTGGAGCATGGCAAGCAGGTCACGCGCGAAGCGCTGTGCGACCGCGAACTGATCTCGGTAGAAGGCCTTGGCACCCTCGAAGCGTTTCTCACCGATGGCCTGCGAAGCCTCGCGACAACGCTCGCTGTGCCCCACATGAGAGAGCGCACACTTCGATGGCCCGGCCATGTCGAACTCATGCGGGTCTTTCGGGAAACTGGGTTCTTCTCCACGACTCCAGTTGAAGTCAAGGGGGCCATGGTTCGGCCGCTCGATCTGACCGCTGCACTGCTCTTCCCGAAATGGAAGTTCAACAGTGGCGAGGTCGATCTGACCTATCTGCGGGTCGAAGGAGAGGGCATGGACAGGGGAAGGTCCGTCCGCATGCGATTCGAATTGCTCGATCGGGCCGACCTCGCAAACGCCTGTACAAGTATGGCTCGAACGACCGCATTCCCAGCGACTTCGGTTGCACGGTCACTCGTTCAGGGAATGATCGCCGGGAGCGGAGTCTTCGCCCCAGAACAACTGCTCGGGCATCCTCGCGTGATGAAGAGGCTGTTCGCCGACCTCAAGGCGCGCGGAATCACCGTGAGCTGCGAAGTGGTCGAAGCAGCATCTCTCTGAACACTCCCTTTCGGCTCGTCCTAGCGCGAGTGGATTTCCCGACGACTCAGCACGCATGAGAAATTCCGGTCGTTTTGCGAGGCAACGCAGGCGCGGCTCTAGGTTCGTCAGATGCCAATGCACGGAGCGGCGTCGCTCTGCTCTGGCGAAGCACTGGAGGACCTTATGACACGAAGAATTCCATCCCCGACTTGGCAGTTGTTAAGTATTGCGCTGTGTGTGGCACTTGGACTGACCGCACGACCGACGATGGTCCTCGCGCAAGGCGGCGGATCGTCTGCAGATCCTCCACTGCCGTGCGAGTCCATCGAGTTGCTTTGTGGCGCACACGGACCTCGTGGCGACCCCGCCGAGGACCCAAACTGCGAGTGCGGCTTGGGAGAGTGGGTTCGCATTGACACTCCGCCAGACCTCGATCCAGAGATCCCGGTCAACATGCGAATCGCACGATCTGCTGACTTCGTTGATTGGAAACTGCAGTGCACCCGGAGGGCAACTGCATCTCTGGTCAGCGTTGAAGTGGACGCCTCTGCAGTGAGCCATTTTGGTGCGACTGGCAGCGATACAACCAAGGCGAAGGCGAGTTGTTCTGGAGGCTGGCGAGAATTGTGGCGAGGAACCCTGCCGGCCTGTCCGCGTCGTGTCAGTCTCGCGGCGATTGGAAGCGGTTCGCTGTCGATCGCCGCGAGTTGTGCCGCAGAACCTGGCTGCACCGCGTCAGCTGCAACCTCTGCATCAGGCTCTGCGTCGAGTCGCGGCGATGCAAGCGCGTCGATCGACGGACTCCATCTCGACGGTACGGTCGGCTTTCAAGAATCATCTCACAGCACTGAGCTCAGTGGCAACTTCGGCGCGACCGTGGACTTCATCGCTCCATCCATCGATGGTTCGTTGTCGAGTGAGCGGCGGTGGTCCGTGAAGGGTGATGGATCGGCGACTGGAACGCTCTCGTACACAGTCAAGCCCAATCGCACCTACTGCGCGTTGACGAATCTCCCGATTCATGCGCATTGGGACTTGAGCGCGGTCGCGACGACGGCACTCAGCGTCGATCGTGGCGGCACTGCCGCCGCGACAGCGGGTGCAACCATGTTGCTGAGGATCCAGTGATGGCTCGAACGACGTTTGCGGCGTTCCTCCTTGCACTCAGCATGGCGGTGATCACACGGGCTCAGGTGCAGGAGGAGGGCGCGGGGGCGCGCTCCCTCCTGTATGGGGCCTTTGATGAGCTCGTCCGTTCGATGCGCGACCAGTTTGCAGCAGAGGATCACGCCTTGCTCGTGGGGAGAAAACTCTCAGTCGATTGGTCGCTCGCGCCTGCGCTCTTGATACGAGACATCATCGACGGCCAGCCGCCAAGTCATTGGTGCGCACACCTCGACGACGGATACGGATCGGCCGACCCGCTTTCTATCCAACCGCAATTCGTTCCTCCCGAGGTTGCGATGGGATGCGACCGATTGCGCTCGCACTTCCACGAGCTCGAAGTGGAGTATCTCGCCGAGCGCCAAGAAGGAACAGGAGCTGAGGTTCCACCAGCAATCTCATGGAGGTGCCTCTTCACATCGACGACAACGCGGATGCGCACAAGCTGGTACGAGCCGCAGGTCAGCCTGCGCGGCATCGACTTCCCACTTCCTGCTGATCGCACACTCCTCGAGTGGGACGCACGTTCGATGCGAGTTCGTGTGCTCGATGGTTCAGCCCACTTAGAAGCAGTGTGGCCACAGGCAGTGCCGACCTTGGACAACCTTGGAGACTGCTACGACCTCTTTGACACATTGCGCGCGTGGCACTGGTCGAAGCGACTCGATGCATCGGGCCACGAGGCACGCGCACTGGCGTGCACTCACGGCGAAGATCAGCACATCCCTCGGACGGCTACCTGGACCCGTCTTGGCGAGGGCGCGTGGCAGCTCTCGATCGCTCTGCGACCTGCGGTTGCTGAGAGGAGTGCGGGATTTACAGTGGAACAAGTTGGGATCGACCCCAACTCGCCTCGACCGGGACGCCTGACCGCGCGAGTGCCGATCGTCGAGGAGGGGACCCAGTTGCTCATTCGGTTTGAGGCGCCGAGCGAGCCCGACCCGCGCTCGCGAGAGAGCAACTTGAACGGGGCCTGCTTTCCCCAAAGGATGTCACTGCTGGTCGATCAACGAGAAATCGCGTCTGCGACTCTTGCGCCGATCCAATGTGGAGTCGTCCGCGATCACGCGGCTCCCGATCCCCTGCTGCCGACTGGTGCCTGGGCCGATGCGATCATGCGCACTCGACTCGCTCAAGAATCGCCAGCGGTGCCAGATCCCTACCCAGCAGCGCTGTTGACATCACGATGGCCAGTTGACGTTGTACGCGCTCGACTCACGGCGAATTCGTGGGTCTTCGCGATGCGCGGAGACGCAGCGGGGGTCATCGAGGCGCAGACCGCAGCACAAGTCCTCCGTCAACGAGCCGGCCTCGGCCACCACCAGCTTGCGGCGCTGCAGACTCTCGCTGAGTCTTTCACCCTCGCGGATGCCCCCGACAATGTCATCAGCACCGTTGCACTCCGACATGCACTTGCTGCGAGCGAACTTGCAGACGAGGCGCTTGTGCCAGCGTGTCTTGCTGCAACTGGCTCGGGACGATTCTGGGCTGCGCTCGACATCGCACGTGCTGCGCTTTCTCGGCTCGAGCACGGCGACACCACCGCTTCGCGATGGCACGCCGTCGAGGCAGAATTGCTCCACTGGTGCGACGATCCAGCGTCGCACTGTGCACGCGGAGCCGACCCCGCTGTTCTCTTGTTCGCGGAGCGATACAGACTCGACCTCCCATCGATCTCGCAGCGAGTTCAACCGCGCCAGCCCCTCTCGACAGTCGATGGGCGTGCCGCTGGGATTGCCTATCGAGTCGTCGATGCGTGTCTCAGTGCGCCCATGCCCCCCATGCCACCCATGATTACTCACGACCATCGATGACCTGCACATCAGGTCGACTCACACGAAATCGATCGACTCCCGCGGATGTGGTTGCACTCGACCACAGGTAAAGCTTCTGGAGCGACTTGAGGTTCCGAAGCGAGTCGAGCCCTCGATCGGTCAGAGGAGTCGCCACGAAGTTGATCGACCGCAGATTCGGCAGCGTTGCGACAGCAGCCGCGACATTGTCTCCTGCCTCAGTGTGATCCAGCCGAAGAGCACGAAGGTGGTTGAGTTGAAGGAACGAACCTCCAACAAGGTCTCCGAACTCCCCGTGAGCAAGGTTCAGGATCACAAGAAACTCTGCGAGTGAAGTGATGCGCTCGAGGTCGTTCGCCGTCACTGGCGGGGTCGCGCGTGACGCATCCACTTCGAAACTCGAGCTCCCAGCCGCCACTGGCGCGACCGAGATTCCTCGCTTCGCGAGCACGCGTGTCTCAGCCTGAATTCGCGCGAGTTCATCCTGAGTAAGCGAGCGCTCTGGAATCGACCACCCCGAGTCACTGAGCGCACCAGGGGATGTGGTCGCCCCTCGCGGCGCTCCCTGCGAGATCCACTGCCGGATCAGTGCAATCTCGCCTTGCGGCACACGATCGCCTTCTGGAGGCATTGCGCCTTCGTCATCCGCGGGCAACTCGATGTAGTTCACCATCAAACTCGCCAGCACATCGCCAGGCTTCACAACCCACTCTCCCGCGCGCTCCGCGGTCATCCGGTCGTAGTCGTCGAGTCGGACGCCGCCCTTTTTCTTGCCGTTGCCGTGACACTCGTAGCAACGAGACTTCAGAATTGGCACGATCTGTGAATCAAAATCGATCACTGCATCACCATGAGCCACAACAACGGGGGCTGATTCACCGCTCGCAAGCACCACCTCCGGCGCGGAAGCGATACCGAGCCGCTCCTTCGCGGCACGGACTGCGTCATCGCGCTGAGCCCTTTCAGTCTGGTCAAGTGCGGCCCACACGGCGTCAGCGAGGTACGAATCTCCATACACCATCGATCCGCCAAAGTGGCCTGTGAGCGAGACCGCTCCAGCGGCAGCGATCAGAGTCATGCGCCACAACCCCACGCGGCCACCCAGTCGCCTCTGCTGGATCACTCCCCCGCCAACTGCGAGGGCGAGCAGGACCACGGCTGAGCCGACCCCAAGCCACCGATGAAGAAAGAGGGTTCCTGAACTCGGGTGTGATTCATACTCAGCGCTACACCAGCCACTTGCCGCTGTCGCGAGCGACGCGATTGCCGCGAACCAAATCGCGACAAGCGCAAATGCTGAGAGTGCTTGATCGCGGCGAATCGCTCGCCAGCACTCAACGAGTGCCGCTGCGACGGCGAGTGCGATCGGAAAGTGCACAAACACGGGATGCAGCCGACCCAGAACAGTCAGCCACGCATCAAGTGGAAAAGCTGCCACAACCATCAGTTCAAGAATAGCGCAGCTCGCAGCCCACTCAGCCTATGCAGGGCTGCAGTGCGATCGAAACGCACTGCCGCGCAAAAGGAACTCGGCGATTTGTTCGGCGCTGTCAGGTGGCGGCAGCACTTGGAGTGCCTTGCGCATTGCGTAGCGCGCTTCGCCAGACCCCATCAACGCAAGAACGCGGGCGCCCAGCCCAGCCGCGTTCTTCTGTGGATCTACCGCGTCGAGCTCCATCGCCGCTGCCCCCGCGTTCACAAGTGGGAGCGCATTCTCGCGCTGATGCAAGTCGTGGTGGTACGGGTAGGGAGCGAAGACCGTGGGAGTTTGATTCGCCTGCGCCTCAGCGACTGAACTCGCCCCAGCCCGACTCAGTGCGAGATCAGCCGCTCCCCATGCAATTCCGATTCGGTGCATGAAGGGCACCACCGCCGCGCGGACTCCCGACTCACGCCAAGCCCGTTCGTATCGCGTGACGCCCCCCACGGGGTTTGCGCCGCACAAGTGCAGCACCTGCCAGTTCGCGAAGCGATCCGCATGTACTCGCGCCAAGTACACAGCAAGTTCGTTCAGACTCTGCGCTCCCTGTGACGCCCCTGTGATCAAGAGCACGGGGACGGCCGGATCGAGTCCGAGTTCGGCGCGACAGAGTTCCTTCGACGCTGGTGCGATTGCGATCCTGCGAATTGGCATCCCAATGACGGCAGTGGCGAATCCAGGAATCCCTGGGACGGCAACAGCCGAAACCGTTTGCGTCGCAGATCGAGCCACCAGTCGATTGGCTCGGCCAGGCGTTGCATCGAGATTGACCAGCAAAACTCGTACACCGGCACGCCTCCCAGCACGCGCAACGACAGGAGTCACGAATCCGCCGAGAGAAACGATCCAGTCTGGCTTCGTACGAGCGATGAGCGCGCGCGCATCCGCCCTCCCGCGGGTGATCCCGACAAGGAATCGAATGAACTTGCGCGGATCGGTCGAGAATGGCTGCGCGCGGATCGGCGCAAACTCGGCTCCAGCCTCTCGCAACATCGACGCATCGATCGCTCTCGACGAACATGCGAAAATGGTTCGGGCGCTCGGATGAAGCGACCGGATGCGTTCAGCGATCGCCAGCCCTGGAGCGATGTGACCGCCAGTCCCGCCGCCAGCTAGGAGAATCACGGGGGCCCCACCATTCCCTGAGCTTGTGTTCAGTCGATTCGTGTGCCACCTCCCTGATTCGACGCCAACGACCGCCCCAGTCATTGCGCGGCCCGTGCGTGGGAACCTACAACCAGCGGATCATCGCCCACTGAGTGGCTGTGGCTTTCAACTGCTTCCTCTCGCGCGAGCCTTCGGTCCATCGAGATGATGAGGCCGAGTGAAAAGCATGTCAGCATCCAGCCTGTGCCGCCTCGCGAAAGCAGTGGAAGCGCGATCCCCTTTGTTGGAGCGAGCCCGGTCACAACAAGGATGTTGATGAGCGCTTGAAACCCGATCGTCGCGAGCACACCGAGCCCAACCAATTGCGAGTATGGATCAAGTCTCGGCGACTGCACAGTGCCGCGCACCCCACGGGCCGCGCCGATCACAGCCCATCCGCATCCGAGCAAGAGTGCGTAGAGCGCGATGACGAGGAACGCTCCGATGATTCCTGTCTCCTCACAGATAATCGCGTAGATGAAATCGGTTGTCCCCTCTGGCAAGTATCCAAACTTCTGGACGCTGTTGCCAAGCCCTCGACCAGTGAGTCCTCCGCCACTGATCGCCCCCATCGACTGAATGATGTGATACCCAATTCCCTGTGAGTCGGCGTACGGATCGAGATAGGCGATGATGCGATTCACGCGGTATGGGCTCACAATGATCAGCCCTATAAATCCGACGATCGCCACAGGGGCGAGCAGCGCGGCGTGCCACCAGCGACAGCCCGCAGCAACCACCACGATGAGGGCGATCAACATCACAAGGGTGGCCGTCCCGAGGTCTTCGATTGCGATCCCCATCGCCACGAGCGCTGTGAATGCGATCGGAGGAAGGAATCCACCCCAGAATGACTTCAGCCGCTCGCCTCGAGTGCAACACCACCACGCAAGAAGCAGCGGCATTCCCCACTTGGCAAGCTCGCTTGGTTGAAAAGTGATTGGCCCGATGCTGATCCAACGGCTCGCTCCATTCACTTCGCGACCGATTCCTGGCACGTGCACGAGCACGATTCCCGCGAAGATCATCGCGATGATCGGCCAGACTGGATTCCAGATTCCGCGCGCGGCCCCCAACCTCTCGACAGAAATCCGCGCACCAATCAGCAGGCAGAACGCCGATGCGACGGCGAAGAGAGTTGAACGACCCAGGAGGATCGCCTCAAAGGTCGTGCTGCCCTCTCCCGAGACGTCAAGGCTCGCCGAACTCACAAAGACCACCCCCATCACGAGGAGGCAGATCGCGCACAGACCGATACCGTGACCAGCTCTCAGCACCGTGCATCTATCGGCAACTCTGTGTCGCTTCCACCAAGATTGCCACGCTGGGTAGTACCCTCACCCCTCCGTATGGTGCCTGTCTACCTCGAAACATTCGGATGCCAAATGAACGAACTCGACAGCGAACTTGTCGAGGGACAATTGATCGCGCTGGGGTACACGATGGTTCGGCACGTCGACGAAGCGTCCATCATTCTGTTCAATACATGCTCAGTTCGCGAGCAAGCCGAACAGAAGGCCTATAGCCGGATTGGCATCGTCGGAGCGCGAAAACGCGCGGGTGAAGAGCTCATTTTGGGAGTCATCGGCTGCATGGCTGAGCGGGACGGGCTCGACCTCTTTCGGCGCCATCCACAGGTGGACCTCATGTGCGGCCCTGGCGAACTCGATCGACTCCCACAACTCATCGACAATGTTCGGCGCACCCAGTCCATGCAGCGGCAGGGTGATGCAGACCCCCTTGCGCTTGCGGATCGCAGTGCGCTTGCAGGTAACCGGAGTCGCCGTTCGACGACGCTTGCTGCGGCTGAAGACAACCTTGAGTCCCTCGACCTCTCGAGGGCATTCACACCCAGGTCCCGCTCAACCAAAGAGCACAGCGCTTACGTGCGAATCACACGTGGATGCAACAAATTCTGCACGTACTGCGTCGTCCCCACAACGCGCGGCGCTGAGGTTCATCGCCCACCAGATCACATCGTTGAGGAATGCAAGCGACTCGTCGACGCGGGGGTGGTCGAGATCACGCTGCTCGGCCAAACGGTCAACCACTACCGATATCAACATGGCACAGCCGTGACCGTCGATGGTCGAGAGGCGCCTCAAGTGGGACCTGGACTCTCTGCCTTTCGAACCGCCTACTCAGGAACAGCGCGCATCACGACATTTGCTGCGCTTTTGCACAGAATCCACCATGAGATCCCCGCACTGCGTCGTTTGCGCTTCATCACGAGTTATCCGCGCGATTTCGGCGACGACATCCTCGCAGTTCTGCGCGATTCACCGCGGATTTGCCGCTATCTGCACGCGCCAGCTCAGAGTGGATCCGACCGAATCTTACGACTCATGAACCGTGGATACACCGTGAGCGAGTACACCGAGTTCATCGATCGGTCACTGGGGATGCTGCCTGATCTTTCAATTGCTGGCGACTTCATCGTCGGATTCCCGACCGAGAGCGATGAAGACTTCGAAGCGACTTGCGCACTCGTGAAACGCATTCCGTACAAGAACAACTTTATCTTTAAGTATTCGCCGCGACCTGGAACCACCGCGTTCGAGCGACTCAAGGATGATGTGCCCGACGCAACCAAGCGGGCACGAAACAACCACCTCCTCGCACTTCAGACCGAGGTATCTCGGCAAGTGCATCAGCGAATGGTGGGTGCGACCGCGGAGGTTCTTTTCGACGAAGTACGAGTGCGTCGAAGCCCTCGCGCTAAGGCGATTTCGCCACAACTCACCCTGCGAGGAAAGCCTTTCCACGAGGCAACTGTCGGCCACACTGACGAAGGGCACGAGCAAGTGCAATGCGTCGGGCGAACCTCCGGCGATCTGATTTGCGCCATCACCTGTAAATCTGAGGAATCTGCCTCATTTTTGATTGGAAAAACTGCTTTTGTTGAGATCACGGCTGCCACTCCGCTCCTCCTCAGCGGAGCACTGACTCACTCGTAGCCCCCCCTAAGAGCGCTTTTTCGCGGTTATTTTGTCTCACAAAACTTGACTCAACCTAGATCGGGGTTAGGTTGCAGGTGGAGAGTCTGGAAAAGGGATGTGTCGATCCTGTATCGCTTCCCCCTTTTTGGAAAGGTCTCGTCCCTATGAAATCTTACGCAGTTCTTGGCGCAGTGGCGCTCATCTCGTCAGCCGCGAGCGCGACATTCACCGGCATCACGGTCACTGAAACGACCGTCGGTGGGCGCACCGTTTCGTCCATTTTCGCGAATTTCAGCGTCTCCACCGACCGAATCCTGAACGTCTTCGACTTCATGAATGTTTCGGGATCGATGAACGCCCTTCACACTGACACCGCCTTCGGTGACATCGATACCGACGGCGACGGCTATGCCGACGTCTTTGGCGCAACTGGCGCTTGGTCACAAACATTCAACAGCACCGCTGGCATCCCATCGGACTCATTCGTCTCGATCGGTACGCCAGGACCAGTTGCTCTTGACCCTGGCTTCACTGGTCCATTCGTGAGTGGTTCGATTGCCAACCTCTCGGGTTGGTATGACAGCACCCCAGGTTCACAGAACCTCGCTGGTGCGACCCTCAAGATCAAGATCATGCAGCTCGCACGTGCAGTCAATAGCGCCTACTACACCGCAAACTTCACAGTCGGCTACGCCGCTCTTGGAAGCACAACGGCTCAGTTCGGTGCGGGTACCTACACCGTTGGAACTCCAGCGCCAGGCGCAGTTGCTCTGCTCGGCCTTGCTGGCCTCGTCAGCCGCCGTCGTCGCGCCTAAGCGGCACGGCCTTCGGCGGGGCTCTCAGGTTCTGACCTGAGGACCCTTTGGGAAGCGATTTCAAACCACCACCTCTAAAAAAGGTGGTGGTTTTTTCCTTTATAATTTGCAATAGTCTGATCCTGTGGAATAGTCTCGGCGTTGCCAGATCGCCTCAGGGCATTGGCGGTTCGGAGTGGATGGGAAAGCGGACCGAAGCTGGGAGGCTTCGACCCGATCGAAAGGGAAGTGGAAAAGATGAAACTGCAAACGATTGGTTTTTGGGGCGTTGCCGTGGTCAGTGTCGCAGTGGCGCAGTCCGCCAGCGCAGCCTTCATGGGAGTCTCTGTGGCTCCCGTGACGATCGCGAACGGTCGTTACGTCTACAGCGTCTACGCCAACTTTTCACTCGCAACCGATCAGATCGTCAAGGTCAAGAACTGGCAGGTCACAAGCGGCACGATGCAGAATGTCCAACATTCTGACACCGCACTTCCGCTTGGATCGTGGAATCCAAACTGGACAACTGCCGAATCGGGCGCGGCGCTCAGCGACTCGTACGTCTCAATCACTGGACTCTGGAACGATCAAAGCACGCAATTGAACTGGACAAATGGTGGCCCCACAATCGCTGCGGGCGCAGCATGGGGACTTCCAGCTCTCAGTTCGGGTGGCGTGGTCGTTGGTTCAACTTTGAAAGTCAAGATCATGCAGATTGCGGGCACATATCTGCTGCCAACAGTCTTTCAGTTTTCAGCCTCGATGGAGGTTGAGTGGCGAGCGTCTTCGGCGACGCCTACCCAGTCTGGGGATTCGACTCTCACCCTTCCAGCGCCACCAGCACTCGTGGTTGCTGCTCTGGGACTGCTTGTCAACCCAAGCCAGCGCAAGCGCCGCCAGTAACGACGACTTGTCGCAAATCCAAATTTCTCTGCACTCGCATGGCACCGGTGGCTACCCACCGGTGCTTTGGTTTTGCACGAACACGGATTTCCTCTGATGCATGCGCCTAATTCATGCGTCCACGAATCGCCAAAACTTGCGCGGATTCTCTAGGAATTGTTGCCGCGGGGTGCTTTCGGGGTTATCGTGTTGCCGTGGTGGTGCTCGACTCTCGAACCGCGTCGCGTGACGCTGTTCTCGCATTCATTCATTGGAGAAACTAATCGTGAAGACTGGAACAATTGTGGGCGCACTTGGACTTGGAGGCTTGGCTGTCTTTCTTGGTCAACTCAATGCGACTGCATTGCCAGGCGGAAGCGGCGACGATGGAGGTGTGGCTGCTGGGCCCGACGTGATCGTCGGTGCGCTTCCAGACATCTCGGCATATGCGCCCGCGGTGTGGCAGGGAGTGACGTACTGCGCGTATGCGGTGGGTACGACGAGCTGCAACATTGGAAATCAACAGTTGCTCTGGGAACCAAATCCTGCGACGACGCATCCAGTCATGCCTCAGAATCTGTACCGCGTCAAGAATGGCGTCATCAAGCAGATCGGCCAGAGTTGGATCAAGCACGGATTCTGTGCGCTCCAAGGGACCCTCTGTGGAGCGTGCACC
Organism: Planctomycetia bacterium; assembly: GCA_005799205.1. Taxonomy (GTDB): domain Bacteria; phylum Planctomycetota; class Phycisphaerae; order Phycisphaerales; family SM1A02; genus F1-60-MAGs104. The sequence goes on from SYHM01000036.1 coordinate 20,237, forward strand.
CCAGCTGGCGGTGGTTGTCCAACGGTTCTTGGAGTGGGATGCTCTGATCCCTATTCGTCGGGGCTGAACGGCGGACAGGGAGATTTGAAGAGCCGATACGGAGTCAATGCAGCGACTGGTGTCTATTCGGGCACCTACTCCGACCCTGCCATTCCTAGTGGATATCCGAGTTCAATTCGTGAGCGCATCACCGTGCCGAAGAACGATCTTGATTCGACGATGAACGCTGGAGCCCAGTACTTCATCGAAGGCCAATATGTTCAGGTGCAAGATGCAGCCGCTGGAAACGACAACAACAACGCGTCGTACCGCAAGGTCACCGTTGGCACGACGTACTCGACCTCGACGGGTTACTCGCTCACGCTCACTGGGGCGACGTTCCAGCAGATTCCAGCGATCTACGCGTGGCAGTCTGTCCACAGTGATGTTGCGATTCGAGAGTACGACGTCGCTGGCGATGGCCGATTTATCGTCGGCAGCCGAGTCACCCTCAACACAGATGGCACCTATCACTACTCATACAACGTCTTCAACCTCAACAGCGACCGAAACGGCGGCTCGTTCTCCGTGCCGATCGCGACCGGGGTCGTTCTGACGAACATCGCCTACAGCGCTCCATTCAATCACTCAGGAGACACCTACACCAATGTTCCGTGGACAGCGACCCAAGCTGGCGGATCGATCACATGGGCGTGCGAGCCAAACACCAACGCCAATGCTCACGCCATTCGATGGTCAACGATGCACACATTCGAGTTCGATGCGAATTCGGCGCCAACGGACGCTTCGCAGATCCTCACGCTGGGCATTTGGAAGGCGCCTACCGCAAGCAGCACCGCGACATCAATTTCTGTCCAAGGAAAGAAGCCGCTGCCTGTCGCTCCTCCCTGCGCCGATGCTGACCTTGATTGCAACGGCAGCGTTGACGGAGCCGATCTCGCGGCCCTTCTGAGTTGCTGGGGAATTGCATGCGGCGATGTCAATGGTGACAACCTCACCGACGGCGCTGACCTCGGCATCATGCTGTCGGCGTGGAACTGATCTACGCCAACACTTCAATTCAAGGCAATGATTCTCAAACTGCCCAGCGCGAGCTGGGCAGTTTTTCATTCGTCAATCTCGTTGTTTTTCAGAGTTCGGGTGGATGAACTGATCTCTCGAACTATAGTTCGCGCATGCAGACACCCCACATCGGACGCCCCGCTGGCGCCGCCGCTATGACCCTTGCCGCCCTCATCGCCTTTGTAGCGCTCAACGCAGGTGCTGAGGTCTCGAAAAAGAGTTCTCGGTTGAGCGCAGATGAACTCACGATTCGCGAGCTCTCGAGTTTTCATCTCTCGATCCCAGCCCTCCCAGAGGGTCTGCCAGCCCATGTCGAGTTCGCCCTTCCTGTTGGGCCAACCGCCGAAGTCGTGCTTCTCGACAAGGTGTCGATTCGCAGTGACAACTTCCGAGTCCTCGTCGATTCAGGTGACGGCGCGCTCAACGAAGTCGCCGCCCCACCTGTTCGCACCTATCGCGGCTCGCTCGCAGGCCGTCCTGGGACGATCGTGACCGGGTCGCTTCTCTCAACCGGATTTAGCGGGATCGTCCACCTTGAAGATGAGTCGACGTGGGTGATTCAACCTCTGAGTGACTTCCGCGCAGACCTGCCTCGCCTGGGCCAACATGTTTCGTATGCAAGCTCCGACGCGATCCCTGATGGGCGGGGCTGTGCACTTGGACGCCCTGGGTTTCCTCTGGCGAAGTATCGGTCGCCGTTGTCGGCAGCGATCGAAGCTGGACAGGGTTCAGATCAGGGTGGACTCGCTGGAACCACCCCATCGCAAGTCGAGCTCGCTTGTGAGACCGACTACGAGTTTTTCCAAAAGAACTCGTCAAGCGTGCCGAACACGATCAATGACATCGAGCTCATCGTCTCTAATGTCAACACGATTTACGATCGGGACGTCAATATCACATTCGAGCTTGGAACGGTTGTCGTTCGATCTGCTACGACAGACCCCTACACGACCACCACCATCGACGGCAGGCTCGGTGAGTTCGGCGCCAAGTGGGGTACCGCTCCAGAATCGGGCATTTATCGCGATGTTTCACACATGTTTTCTGGGTACTCGTTCTCTGGCGGAACGATTGGACTGGCCTACCTTGGAGTCATCTGTCAGCCAGTCAGCGGGGCCCAATACGGAGTTGTTGAGAGTCGATACACGACAACTCTCGGATACCGAATCTCGCTCTCCGCCCACGAGCTTGGGCACAATTGGGATGCAACCCACTGTGATTCCCAAGGGGCGACCGCATGCCACATCATGTGCTCAGCGAATGGGGGATGCGGTGGCATCTCTGGATCAAATCTCAAGTTCGATCCGCTGACGATCTCTGAGGTCACCACGTTTCTAGGCCAGGTCGGGTGCGACTTCGTGCGCCCAGCTCCCGCGGCTGTTCCATTCGCTGAGACCTTTGCTGCCACCACACTCGCAACTGCGCGCTGGACCTACAACGATGGTGGGGCCGTCAATGGAAACGCGTCCGCCGAACCTACAACCCCCTATTCACTCAATCTCAGCTCGGTCGGAGCGAATGCCTACGACGACGATGAAGTTCGAACGAACTACATTTTGCTGGGTGGAACTGCGGCAGCGACCGCGAGTTATAAAGTTGAACGAAGCGGCGTCGAGGCTGGAGAGACCTTCATCGTCGAGTACCTCAACAGCTCGCTCGATTGGGTCTCGCTCAACACACTGACCTCGGATGGCACGAACCAAACAACTTTTACCACCTATACGCACGCTCTCCCAACGAACGCGCGACACAACCAGTTTCGCTTGCGCTTCCGGGTCGACGGAAATGACACTGGCGACAATTGGTACCTCGACGATGTGAACGTGTACGTCGTGCAAGCTCCACCCCCGCCAGCGAACGACGAATGCGAAGCTGCCACCGCGATCTCGCTCGGATCAACCGCGTTCAATTCAACCGATGCCACCGACAGTCCCTACACGCTTCCCTCATCGTGCACCGCCAATGGCACAGGTGAGATCGTGAATGATGTGTGGTTTGACTACCAAGCCACTTGCAGCGGACTGACAACCGTCTCCACGTGCGGCACCGCGCCATTCGACTCCCGTATCGTCGTGTACACCGCGAGTTCCCTCTGTCCGACCCAGTCATCTGCAGTCGCTGGATGCAACGACGATGCAGCAGGCTGCGCCAACGGCACCTCAACGGCGACCTTTAGCGCACTTGTCGGCAACCACTATCACATCCGTGTCGGTGGAGCGAGCGCTGGCGGATCAGGGTCAGTGACCGTCTCATGTGTGGTGAACTGCCCAGCAGATCTCGATGGAGATCTGTATGTCGATGCGGCAGACCTCACGATCGTGCTCGCGGCGTGGGCCTCAACTGGCCCCTCGGGTGATGTCAACGGAAGTGGTCTGGTCGACGGGCTCGACCTGTCGATCATCCTCGCCGCATGGGGCGCCTGTCCATAAGCGGACTTCACCCCCTTGCACACTCGACCTCGGATCGACCCACTCGCGTGCGTTGCGCTCGCTGGTGCGGCGCTTGCGTGCTGCCCTGCAGCCGCAATCGGCGGGTTGATTGCTGGAGTGATTTCACTCGCACGAGTTCGTGCGTCGCATGGTGCCCTCGCCGGACGCGGACTCGCCATCGGTTCGATGATCGCGTGCGTGGTGCTCGGCACGATCTCGTGGAGAGCAGGGACTCGATTTCAGGGTGCTGGCCAGACCGTGATGAGCGCCCAAGTGCGACAGGCCGTCGATCAGTTGCTGGCTTCAGAACTCGATCCGTCAGCGTGGTGGATCCAGAGCGACCCACGAGCGCTTCTTGACTTCCAGAGAGATGTGCGCCAGCGCCTTGGCCCGCTCAGCGCAGCGGGAGTCACTCAGGTCGAGCTGACCGCTGGATATCCCGCGCGCGCGCAGTACCGCGTACTCGTCGAGTCGCCGCATGTGCAGGCGTTTGCATCGGTCGAGGTCGACATTGGATCGGACTTTCAATCACTCCTTCCCACTGTTCGTCTTCGATCGATCTCGATTGCACCACCAGATGAGGATTCGAGCGACAACTCTGTTCCCCCCCTGACCTTCTCAGTGCCGAGCGATCCTGGCTCCTGATACGCTCGGCCTCGAATGAACAACGAACTTCAAGTCGGAACCCCAACCTTCGGTTTCGACGAATCCGCTCGCGAGTCAACGCCTCAAGTCAGCAAGCTCGCGGTCGCGTCTCTCATTCTTTCGATCGTCGTGTGCTGTCCGTTCACCACCATCGCCGGCCTCGTGACGGGACTTCTCGCGCTGCGCGCCACATCCAAAGATCGCGCGCTCACAGGTCGCTGGCTTGCGATCGTCGCGATCGTTGTCTCGCTGCTTGCAACGTTGGGGCAATTCGTGATGGCGTCCCAGGCGTACAACAACATCTTCGTGCCGATCTTCTCAGGCCCACAGAGTGCGCTGCTCGCGGGCGCGCGAGGTGACGTCAGTGGGTTTCAGAGTGGTTTCATCGCGACCGCAGCCAATGGGAACACTCCAGAAACCGCCGAGGCCTTTCTTGCTGCCGTCAAGGAACGCTACGGCGAGTTCGAGAGTGCCAGCCTTGACACGACGACGGCACCTCAGCAACCGCCCGCTGCAGGGCAGGATCTCGTTGCCGAGTACCAGCTCGACTTTGCCAAGGGCCGAATGCGGGCGACCTGTGCAACCGAGATTGCAACCCAATCTGGAGCGTTCAGCATGCGGTTGCGGAGCCTCGTGATTCACGACGCAGCTCTTGGTGACCTTCGATACCCGCCTGCACCCACGAGCGAAACCCCCTGAATCATGCAAAGCGATGAAATTCGAATCTCTGTACGCGATTTGGTCAAGACATTCGGCTCCCAGACGGTGCTGACTGGTGTCAACCTAGATATTCGCGCTGGCGAGACGGTCGTCATCATGGGTGGCTCAGGGTGCGGAAAGACAACGCTGCTTCGTTTGCTCATCGGATCACACACCCCCACCAGCGGTTCAATCTCGCTGCTTGGAAAGGACATCTCAACACTCGACGCTCAGCAGTCAGACGCGCTCAAGCGGCAGTTCGGCATTCTCTTCCAGTCTGGGGCGCTCTTTCAGTCGATGACGATTGGCGAAAATGTGGCGCTTCCTTTGCAGGAACACACCGACCTTGCCCCAGAGATCATCGACATTCAAGTCAAGATGAAGCTCGAGCTCGTTGGACTTCGACCACACGCAAACAAGCTTCCTTCGCAAATCTCAGGAGGAATGATGAAGCGTGCTGGACTCGCGCGCGCGATGGCGATGGATCCAAAGATTCTCTTCTATGACGAGCCAAGCGCTGGACTCGATCCAGTGACGAGTGCCGAAATCGACCAACTCATCCTTGAACTCACGCGTAGTTTCGGAGTCACGAGTGTGGTGGTCACTCATGAAATGGATAGCGCCTTCACGATCGCTGATCGCATGGTCATGCTCGACGGTGGGCGCGTGCTGAAAGTTGACACACGCGAGGCCTTTGATCGAATCCGAAAACTCAGCGAGGCAGACGCTGCGTTGCTCTCCGAGGATGAGCAGATCGTCTACCAGTTCCTTCGAGGTGCAGCGAATGGTCCGATCACGCGACGGCGCAGTGCAGACGACTATCGCGAGGATCTCTTGGGAATTGATTCGCAAGGCAACGACCTAGCAAGCCAACGCGCTTCGGCCGCGCGTTTCTGACCTGCGATGAACGACACGGCGAACCCGATTGTGAACCCAACTCACTCGGACGAGTGGTTTTCGGGTCGGCGCATCACGCTGATGGGGCTGGGACAGTTCGGCGGAGGCCTCGGAGTAGCTCGATGGCTGCTTGCTCGCGGCGCTCGGGTGACCATCACGGACCTCGCGAGTGACGCGACACTCGCACCGTCCCTCACTCCCATTGCTGACGCTGTTGCTGATGGCCGAGTCGACCTTCATCTTGGGTCACACGACACTCGGGATTTCGAAGGGGCAGACCTCGTGGTTGCAAACGCAGCGGTCCCAAGACCGTGGACCAACAAGTACCTCTGCGCAGCGCGTGACGCTGGAGTCCCAGTCACAACTGAGATCAGGCTCGCCATCGAGCGCCTCGGCACGGGTCGCATCGTTGGAATCACTGGAAGTTCCGGCAAGTCGACAACAACTGCGATGACGGCCTGCGCACTCGCGGGGTCTGGACGCGAGGTGCGCTGCGGAGGCAACATTGGGGGATCGCTCCTAGGCGCTTCTCCGCCATCTGTGCGAGAGTGGATCGTGCTCGAACTCTCGAGCGCTCAACTCTGGTGGCTCTCACGAGATGCTGGGGCTGCAGGATGGTCGCCTCGGGTCGCTGCACTCACAAACATCGCCGCGAATCATGTCGATTGGCATGGATCGCTCGAGCACTACATTGAATCAAAACGGCAGATCCGTCGCGAGCAACGAGAGGACGGAGTCTTTGTGACCGCGTTCACGCGCGAAAACCGAGTCGAATCGGAGGCGTTCGCCCGCTCGACGGCTGGGGGAGGATGGTGGATCGGCGGGAACGATCCTGCATCGCTCGGAATGGAGGAGGTTGCGCTCGCGATCCCCGGCGAGCACCAACAGCGCAATGCGCAATTGGCGCTCGCAATCGCGGCAACCTGCGCGGACATCGATGGAGAACCAGCAAACCTCAGCGGCGCGCGCGCTGCGCTGCGCTCATTCCAAGGGCTTGAACACCGACTTCAAGCAGTCGGAGTCGTGAACGGTGTTCGTTGCTTCAACGACTCAAAGGCGACGACTCCACAAGCAACTCACCTCGCCCTTGCATCGCTCGGCAACCTCTCTCGCATCCACCTGATCGCTGGTGGGTACGACAAGAAGATCGACCTCTCCTCGATTCGGGATCTCGCAGGCAAGGTCGCCGGGCTTTATGCCATTGGTGAGACCGCGCGAGCGATCGCACCCGCTCCCCCAGCGTTGCGATTCGACTCCTTGGCCGAGGCTGTCGCGAGCGCCTTCGCACATGCCAAGAGCGGAGACACGCTGCTGCTTTCGCCAAGTTGTGCGAGCTTCGATCAGTTCACGAATTATGAAGCGCGCGGACACGCCTTTATCAAACTCGTGCGAGATCGTGTGGCAGGCAGTCATTGCTAGACTCTCAGCGTGCGCTCTCGTTGCAGACTTCTCACATGAAATCACTCACATCCATCGCTCTCGCATCGCTCTGGGCTGTTGCTTTCTTCGCACTTCTCGTGGGTTGCTACACCCCAGCGGGCGGATTCAATCCTGGTACCGGCCGAGGGTTTGTCTACATTTCGACACCAACCCGTCCTGTGACGATCACGCTCGTGGACACTCGAAATGGTGAGGCGTTCTTCAAGTTGGACATTCCCGTTGGAGAGCAATTGACCTTCAAGTTTGTTGAGGGTTCTGGAACTGGTGCACGCATGGAGCCAACCAAGATGCTCTGGTCGGTGTGGGAGGCGAAGACCGAGTTTGGGTCGCTCAATAATCAACTCATCTGCCCTCCTGAGTCTTGCCGCAGAATCGACGTGACCTATCGACCGGCTCCCGAGGATCCACCGGTTGATCCAACCCTTTTGATCCCGCCCGACTCGGCCGCTCCAACGTCCGGTCCTGACACCCCCGCGGGTGGGGCTCAGCTTCCCAATCGCCCGAAGGACTGACCGAGCGATGCGGGTTGGCCACGGGTACGACCTACACCGACTTGAACCGCACCCGCCTCGTGGGCAAGGGCGTCCATTCGTACTCGGCGGTGTTGCGTTCGATCATCCAACGGGACCCGTTGCGCACTCGGATGGCGATGCACTCTTGCACGCGCTCACGGATGCAATACTTGGAGCCATCGGATCGGCTGATATCGGGCAACTCTTTCCAGACAGCGACCACGCCAACGAAGGAGCGAACTCTGCTCGGTTTCTTCGCGAGGCCATCACGCGCATGAGAGGTGCCGGATTCGAAGTGGGCAACATCGACTGCACTGTGATCTGTGAACGCCCCAAGATCGGACCTCGCCGCGGCGAGATCGTGAACCACCTCGCGCGACTGCTCGGCTGCGATCCAGTGTGCATCAATGTGAAGGGCAAGTCTCATGAGCAAGTGGATGCAGTCGGTGAGGGGCGTGCAATCGAAGTGCACGTGGTCGCCCTCTTGCAACCATCGGGATGAAATGAACCGAACCCTATACTCGCTTGCATGAGAGCTGTCGTCACTGGGCAAGTTGGCATTGACAAAAAGCACTACCTGCAAGCAGTTGTCACAGCGGGCGGCGAGCGCGGTGACCGGATCGACCTCTTTAATATCGGCGACCGGATGTACGCCGAGGCGACCGATGTGCGCCCTGGACGCATTCTTGACCTTCCGATTTCGCGCCTCGCGAGCCTGCGACGCGCCGCGTTCAAGGATGTGATCGCCGCGACCCAACCCAAACAGAGCCATCCACATCTGATGGTGAACACACACGCGACCTTTCGGTGGCGTCACGGCCTCTTCAGTGCGTTTGACTTTGACCAGTTACTCAAACTTGAGCCGAACTGTTTCATCTGTCTGGTTGACAATGTCGAGACGATTCACCATCGACTTCACCGGGACCACGTCATCGACGCAACGCTCAAGGATTGTATGGTTTGGCGCGAAGAGGAGATCCTCGCAACCGAACTCATGGCGCAGGCGCTTGGGTGCAGTAACAATTTCTATGTTCTCAGTCGTGGACGGCAGCAGGACACCGTCGAGACATGCCTGAGGCTTATCACGCGGCCTGAGATGCGCAAGGTCTACCCGTCGTTTCCGATGAGCCATGTGATGGACATGGCAGATGTGATGGCTGAAATCAATCACTTTCGAGCGGAACTCGCGAAGCACTTCATTACGTTCGATCCAGGCGATGTCGACGAGAAGTTGCTGCTCGATCGTGCGCTCGACGCTGCGCGCAAGGGCGAGGACTTTGTCGAAGTGCAGCCGCACTCCTTCGGTGGTCGCGAGGGGAATCCAACGATGCGGCTCCCGGTACGTGAAGTGCTCGACATTGCGGGAGATATCGATGGGCAGATCTACATGCGCGACTTCAAGCTCGTTGACCAAAGCGACATGATTGTTTCGCTCGTGCCAGAACTTGCCGGCGGAGTGCCTGGCCTCTCGAGCGGGGTCGAACGCGAACTGCATCATGCCTTCGAACACACGAAAGAGGTGTATGTCGTCTGGAAACCAAAGAAGAACCCAAGCCCGTTCATCACCGAAACTGCAACGCGCATCTTTCGCAGCGTCGATGAGGCTCTCGGGTTCTTCGATAGCGAGGGGATGCTCGCTCCGACATCCCTCTTCGGGCACTGATGGCGCCCAGAACGCCGCGAAGTGCCACGATTCCATCTGCGAGTTGCATACGACGGCACTGACTTTCACGGCTGGCAGCGGCAAGAACCGCCCGACCTCGAACCACTGCGCACCGCACAGGGAGTGTTGACCGACGCGATCGCGCACTTACTGCACGAGCGTGTCTCGGTCAATGGAGCGAGCCGGACCGATCGCGGCGTCCACGCGAGAGGCCAAGTCGCAGCTTTTTCGGCGACGCATTGCCGCGTGCCACTCGAGCGACTCCCAATGGCAATCAACTCGCGCCTTCCACCAGACATCGAAGTGCGTGAGGCCAAGCTGGTTCGTGACGAGTTTGATCCGGTGCGTGACTGCGTCAGCAAGAGCTACTCGTACCGCCTCAGACATGGATCTCTCGGGCGACCACCGCATGTGAACGGGAGACCTGACCCATTCGACCGGGACATGACTGCAAGCTGCCACCAAGCACTCGATCTCGCCGCGATGCAGCGGGCGACTCACGCAATGACAGGCACCGCCGATTTCAAGTCGTTCGCTCACGCTCCTGAACAGCGTGAGACGACGGTGCGCACGGTCCACACATGCACGGTCAATGCGATAGGCCCTGGATTGCTGCGATTTGATGTGGCAGGAAGCGGGTTTCTCTATCACATGGTGCGCATCATGGTTGGCACACTCGTCGATGTTGGGCGCGGCCGCCTTGATGCGAGCGCGATCCCACAGATCATCGCCTCGTGCGACCGCACACAGGCCGGTCAGACGATGCCTGCACAGGGCCTCTGCCTCGAGTGGATCCACTACGGCGGAAAGGACTGCCTGTGAGAATCCTGCACATTTCGACACGCCTCATCCTCGGAGGGTCGCAGGAGAACACCTTGCTCTCATGCACCATTAGCGCCGACCGTGGCCATGAAGTCGCGCTCGCGTTTGGTCCAATCCACGGACCTGAAGGATCTCTCCTACCACGCCTCGCCGCCGACACTCGCATTGAGCGGTTCGAGGTGCCAACGCTCACGCGCTCTGTCGACCCCATACGTGACTGGCAATGCGCGAGGCAACTGCGGGCACTGATTCGAGAGTGGAAGCCGGATGTCGTGCACACGCACTCGTCGAAAGCAGGAATTCTCGGGCGTGCGGCTGGGTGGGACGAAGGCGTGCCTGCAGTGGTGCACACGATTCACGGACTCCCTTTTCATCCATACCAGTCTTCGCTCAAGAATTGGGCGTTTGTTCGCGCCGAGCGGTGGGCTGCAAAGCGATGTCACGCAATTGTGAGCGTGGCGGATGCAATGACGGCGACCGCACGGTCGCATGGCATCGGCCGGGCAGAACAGTTCGTGACGATTCGAAGTGGGATGGAGGTCGCCGCGTGGCAGAACTCCGCGAACGATCGAGCACGTACGCGCGCTCGGTTTGGGTGGGACGATCAGACGATCGTTCTTGGCACCGTTGCGCGACTCGACCGGCTCAAAGGCCATGATGACTTGATCGATGCCTTCGGTGGACTGCTCAGCCGCGAGACCGGAGGTCCGATCGCGATGCTGTGGGTCGGGGATGGGTGGTGGCGAGAGCGGCTCGAAGCGCGGCTCGCACGAAAGAACCTCTCGCACCGCGTGACTCTGACTGGGCTCGTCGATCCAGCTGAAATCCCAGCGCTCGTCTCTGCGATGGATCTCGTCGTGCATCCCTCGTACCGAGAGGGACTCCCTCGTGCTGTCGTGCAGGGGCTCCTCGGGGGCAAGCCCGTGATCGCATACGACATCGACGGAGCCCGCGAAGTCTGCAAGCACGGTGAGACGGGATTGCTCGTCAAAGCAGGAGACCTCACTGGGCTACAAGCTTCCGCCGCACAACTCATCGCCGATCCAGCCCTTCGCGCAGCCATGGGATCGCGCGGCCGTGAGTTGGCTCAAACTGAGTTCGACGCCCAAACGATGGTCGATCAATTGCTCGCCCTTTACACGCGAATCCTCAGCCTGGGAAAGTAGAGTCACAACATGCGAATCGCAGTCTTCGGTCCCCACCCTGATGATCAAGAGCTCGGCATGGGAGGGACGATCGCGAAACTGGCGTCGCTTGGTCATTCCGTGACCCTCGTCGACATGACGGATGGCGAGCCGACTCCGCACGGATCTCGCGAGATTCGCGCACGTGAAGCTGCGGCAGCGGCAGCAATTTTGGGGGCAACTCGCGTGCAACTCGGTCTTGAGAATCGGTCACTCGTCAACGACCTCGAGTCGCGCGCACGAGTGGCGGGCGCCATTCGCTCACTGCAACCTGACATCATCTTCGCACCACACCCCGATGATGTGCACCCCGATCACATTGCCGCATGTGCTCTTGTCGAGGCGGGGCGATTTGCCGCGAAGTACACCAAGAGCGACCTCGCCGGAGCACCCTGGCACGCGCCGCTGCTCTTTCACTACTACGCGATTCACTTACGCTCGGTGCCGCAGCCATCGGTCGTGGCAGACACGACCGGCTTCGCAGCTGCCAAGAGTCGCGCGATCCTCGCGTACGAGAGTCAGTTTGTTGTCAACGAGTCCAATCGCAAGGTGCCTCAGTGGATCGACGCGGCCGGCGTTTACTTTGGCAGTCGAATCGGAACCGATACCGCGGAACCATTCTTCACTCGCGCGTCTGTGGCATTCGACTTCTCATCGGTGCGGGTCTGAGAACCGCGGCACCCATCACCCGCCGGTTGAACCAAATCCACCACTGCCGCGCACTGTCTCCGTCAGCGTCGCACACTCCACGATGCACGCTCTCGCCACTGGCGCAATGACCAGCTGAGCCACACGCATCGATGGCTCCACCGTGAACGCGCTGCGACCGTGATTGATGAGCGCGACCCTCATCTCACCGCGATAGTCACTATCGACGGTGCCAGGCGCATTCGGAATCGAAATGCCGAACTTCGACGCGAGCCCGCTGCGAGGACGCACCTGCCCCTCAAACCCATGGGGAATCTCGAGCGCAAACCCGCATGGAATCATCGCGATCGCGCCTGCCTCGATCACGAGTGGTTGGTCGATCGCTGCGTGGAGGTCTAACCCAGCGGCGTGTTCGCTCTGGTAGGCAGGAATGACCGCGAGCGGACTCAGTCGACGAAACTTCAGTTCAACCTCGTGCATCCCTCGAGTGTAGAGATCGACGCCAGCTAGCATCGATCTCATGATCTGCGCCGTGATCGGGATTCTGCTCCTCGCAATCGTTGCGTGGCTCGCCGTGTCGGGACTGCGGATGCGAGACCTCGCTCGAGCGCCGGCAATTGCTTGCGGACGGTGTGGGCACTTTCTTGCACCCGATCAGCGGAGTTGCCCAGAATGCGGGACTGCGTGGGATGATGTATGGCTCGCACGACTTACGGCAGCCCGCGGCCGATCGGGGACTTATCGACTTGCTCTCGCGAGCGCAGTGTTGCTGCTCATCGCCGTCGGAATTGTCGCGGCGGTACTCCCGCTGATTACCTACCTCGATCGCGCGCCAACCGCGGCACCTCTTCGATAGTCAAGGTCGGCGCGCGGCGATGGATGCGCTTCGATGTGCGCTGTACGCCAACAGCCGACCCAGCGACCAGGCTCGATCTCGTGAAGGGCGTACGCGTCCCGACCTGGAACGACAGCTGGACGCTCGGTGGTGGGCGTGAATGGCCACCACGGGATGACCCCCCGCTCGAATCCAGGCAACTTCTTGAACTCCTGCGGATCGTTGACGACATCCTCGACGGTCGTCAACCGTGCGCGGTGGTCGCGCAACCCTGGGATCGACTTGAAGAGCCCCCGCGTGTAGGGATGCAGCGGGCGCGCAAAGAGTTCTTCGACGCGCGCGTATTCGACGACGCGTCCCGCATACATCACACAGACGACATCGGCATTCTCTGCGACGACTCCGAGGTTGTGAGTGATCAGCATCACTCCCATCCCGCGCGCGTGCTGAATCTCACCAAGCAATTCAAGAATCTGCGCTTGGATTGTGACATCGAGCGCAGTGGTTGGCTCATCCGCGAGGAGCAACTTCGGATGGCATGCGAGCGCCATTGCAATCATGACTCGCTGGCGCATGCCACCTGAATATCGGTGCGGATAATCCGAGAGCAACTGAAGGCGTGCTCGGCGCATCCGTTCGGGAAGCGCTCCCTCGGCTGTAAGCAGTTCAGTGGGAGTTCGGCGCTGCGCTTCGACGTCGACCTTGAGCGCCGCAAGTTCGCGGCTGAACCGGCCATCGAGTGGCTGATACATGCCGACCTCATCAAGCGCGCGCATCGCAATCTCAACCGCCTCATCGGGGCTCGCCTTCTGATGCAGCAGGATCGCCTCGAGAATCTGATCGCCGATCGAGTACACGGGATAGAGGCTGGTCCTCGGCTCTTGGAAGATCATCGCAATGTCACGCCCTCGCACAGCGAGCATCTCGCGTTCACTGAGCGAGAGCAGATCGCGTCCGTTCAGCAGAATTGTCCCGCCGTCGATTCGTCCTGGAGGACATGGGACGAGCTGCATGGTCGTCATCGCAGTCACACTCTTGCCGCAACCAGACTCGCCAACCACCGCGAGGGTTTGGTTGGGATGGATCGTCATTCCAACTCCTGCGACCGCAGCGATGCGTGGCCCTCCTCCTGAGTTGTCGAATGAGACTGCCAGATCAGCAACTTCAAGCAACGGTCGGGAGCAACTTGTTGCGTGTTCATCTGTCATCAGTGCGCTGCCTTCCGAAGTTTTGGATCGATCGCATCTCGCAGTGATCCACCGAGAATGTTGTACGCCAGGACCGAGAAGAAGATGGCTGCGCCTGGGAAGATCGCGAGCCACCAGACAAATGTCCCAGTCGTTCCAGTGGCACTCGACAACAGCTTGCCCCACGAAGCTTGGTTGTCGGGACCGAGCCCGAGATACGAAAGCGTTGCTTCCGCAATGATCGCCCCGGCGATCGCAAAGCTCGCATCCACGAGCACGGGGGTGACTCCATTTGGAAGCATGTGGCGAAAGAGAATGGAGCGAAGTGGCAATCCAGAGGCGCGCGCACCCTGGACGAAGTCTTGGTGGCGCAGTTTCATGAACTCGGCACGCGTGAATCGCGCCGCACCTGTCCACGAGAGGCACCCAATGATTGCCATCATCACGTAGGTGCTTCGCGGCAAGACTCCCGCTGCGACGATGAGCAAGAACAGCACAGGGACTGCCATGAAGATCTCGACCACGCGGAACAAGAGCAAGTCGACCTTTCCGCCGAAGTACCCCATGATCGATCCCATCGTGACACCGATGATGACGGCGATTCCCGTCGAGACAAACCCGACAGAAATCGAGAGCCTGCACGCCCAGAGCAGTTGTGCAAGGACATCCGCGCCATTCGAATCGGTCCCGAGCAGAAACAGGTGCGCAGCAAATGGGCTCGCGAGGAGTGGCTTCCATTCGCGCTGCAATGACGCGCGCTGTCGCGCCACCTGCTCAACATCGCCACGCGCTCGTGCCGCGAGTTCTTCATTTCCGTCACGGTTCGCTTTCGCTACAGCCGCTGCGAAGCGATCAAACTCGCGCCCTGCGGCCGCGTCCTTCGCGACGTACGCGCGTGCCACACTCGTCATCGGAGGGACTGCGATCAACTCACTGCGCAATCGATCCGGACTCCACGGAATCAGCGTGTAGACACAGCGAATCTTTCCAACAGCCTCATCGGTGACGTAACGGTCAAAGTCGACTGGCGACGACTGCCAGCGCGAACCAGCCGCGAGCGACACGGCGGCCAGCGCGAGCGTGACTGTCACAAGTCGCCCACGCGCTGAAAGCAGAAACGGAACCATGAATGCAAGCCCAGCAATCGGAAGCGCAATCACGGCTGCGCACATCACGCGCCGCCAGTGTCCCTGCGGATCTGCGATCCACCGTGCAAGCTCGCGCGTCCATCCTGTTCGTGTGGGTTCGTCGAGCCAGTCCGCGGCAACACTGGTGAGAACAATCGTGACGCCTGCGATGACTGCCATGACGACGAGCGCTCCGAGGCGCTCGCCGCGCGGCATCGCCAAAGGAAGCGAAAGCCAAAGTCCTCCAGCGATCGCTCCGCAGAAGAGCAGAATGTCTGCGGCGGTCAGCGAGTCCCAGAGTGGCGATCGAGATGAAGTCACCGTTCCCCCTGGCCCAAGGACTTCAAGCCAGATTGGATTCGCATTCGCGATGAAGGGGGCGAACACCGCTCCCATCGCAACGAGACCGATCCATGCGATCGCGAAGAGTGCTGGTCGACCCTTGAGAACTCTTGACCACGCATCAGCCCAAAAGCCGCGAGCCTCTGCCGCGCCGATCCCTCGCATCGCTTCGACCCCTGAGATCGCGTCAGGCATACGAGACTCTCGGATCTGCCAGGGCATAGAGGATGTCGGCAACGAGCAATGCGATCAAGCTGACGCAACCAACCATGATGGTGTTCGCAAGCATGACCTCAGAATCATGCAGACTCACCGCCTCGAGCATGAGCGAACCCATTCCAGGAATGGAAAAAATCTTCTCGACAATCACGCTGCCAGAGAGCATCGCTGGAAAGATCGAGACAAACATTGTGATCAACGGCAGCAACGAGTTTCGAAAGACATGTCGCAGCACGATGTCGCGGCGCGAGACTCCTTTGGCCTTTGCGGTGCGCACATAGTCCGCATTGAAGTTGTCGAGCATCGCCGCGCGCGTCTGACGCGAGAGGACCGCGAAGCCCGCATACACAAGGCAGACGACGGGAAGGACGAGATGCCATCCAAGATCGAGAATCCATCCAGGTTGAAAACCGCGATCGTCCCACCCAGGAAGGAATGCAATCGATGATGCGTTGGTCGCATGTAATCCTGCAACCGGAAAGAGACCGAGGTACTGCTGGTTCGCAAGGAACCCGACCGCGAGGACTCCAGCCCACACGACTGGAATCGACCAGAGCGCGATGAAGAGCCCGCCTGTCAGCACATCGAACCACGACCCACGCCGCGCGGCTGCGAGCATGCCAGTCGGAATCGCGACGAGGTAAATCAACGGGAACGCGATGAGGTTGATGAGCAGGGTGACTGGCAGCGCTTCCAGTATCAGGCTCGCCACGGGGCGATTCTTCGTGCGACTCCATCCCATGTCTGGAGCCCCGACTGAAAGCACTCCAGGAATCAGTGGAACACCCGCCTGCGCAAATGGAACAGCGCGAAAGCACAACGCGAGCGATGTCCGTGCAGTTGCGGCGGTGACCTGCGCTGCAAGCGCTTCCTCTGCAGCAATCTGCACCACTCTCCATGCTGGAGCAGCGACATCGACGCGAAGTGCGCCCACGCTCGCTGCTGGAAGTTCTCCGCGTGCATCGACGAGTGCCGATTGATCTGTCGCTTCTGCGTACTTTGCGAGCGCAATTCGCAGTGTCGCGAGTGCGCCAACAAAACTTTCTCGTGCGGCACTGTTCTCTCGCGCAAGCATCCGATACTGC